>CBFCXR010000176.1:0-5717 GCA_965602045.1 uncultured Bacteroidales bacterium
AGTTTTTTTATTAATTCTCGTATCCTTTTAAGCTCTTCTTTTGATGTTTTATGATTTCCTAATACCTGCATAACAAGCTTACTGGCAGAACCACTGAATGTGGCATTAAGGAATTTGTCTATTAACAGATTCTGGGTTTCCTGCTGTTTTAAAACAGGCATATAAATATGTTTTTTCCCGTCTGGTTTCCGCCTGACTATTTTCTTTGCTGCCATGTTCTGCATAATTTTCAGCGTTGTTGTATAACCTACATCTTTTTTATGATTTATTTTTTCATGAACAAATTTTACTGTAGCGGAATCGCATTCCCATAATATTTGCAGTATTTCAAGCTCAGCGGCGGTTGGCTTTATTTTATTCATATTATCCGGAATTATATAATTAAACTACGATATTTATCGTACAAATATATACGACAATTTTCGTAATTGCAAAATATTTTAGTAAAAATTAAAATAAAATTATGTGAAAAGGTGTATAACCTGAATATCGGTGCGGATTCTAATACAGAATTTTCATTCAAATAAATTTGGGAATACCAGCCTGACATAATAAAAATAGTTTCCTTTAATTATTATTCTTTGTAATAATATTAATATTTTGTAACTTTTAGTTAATAATTTTAATTATGAAACGGGCTGATTTAAATATATTAATTTTTGACAATAATAAATCAGGGAATAGTTATCTGAATAAAAAATTATCACCGTTAGGGTATAATATTAACTATTGTCCTAATGATGATGAAAAGGCAATAAAATTTGCCCGGGATAATAAACCGGATTTATTACTTATTAATATAAGCCCATCCGGGGATTTGGAAAGATTAAAAGTTGTGGAGAAAATTGTTACATCGCTGAATGTTCCGGCCATTATAATAGCAGATGAGGAGAAGAAAATTAATAAAAAAATAAATATAAATGATTCATATACAGTTCTTAAGAAGCCATTAAGTAATAACGAGCTGGAAACAAATATACAAATTGCTGTTTTTAAGCATAAATATCTTATAGAGCTCAGGGAAAAAGAAAATAAATTAATAAAACTTAATAAAAAGTTAACAAAGGAAGTTAAGAGCACGAATTTTTACGAAAAGCAAATATTACGGTCAAAAAAGATTTATTATTCATCTTTTAACGCTATGAAGGAAGGTATTTTTGTTATTGACCGTGATCTTAATATTATTCTTGAAAATAAATCATTAAAAGAATTTAATCAAAGAGTGGGTATTAATGAACCAACTCTTGGGAATTCTGTGGAGATATATTCCAATAATTTAAAAGGATTTAATTTAAGTGATTATATTATAGTATTAAGAACAGGGGAGGAAATATATTACGAGGAGGTTCAATTAAATGAAAATACCATAGTCGAAATAAGAAAAAGTCCGGTATTGGATGAAAATGAGATAGTATCACGGGTTATTACCTCAATTAAAGATATAACTGATAATAAGCAAACTGAACATAAACTAATAAAAAGTGAAAGAAAGTTTCGGGATTTGATGGAACTATTACCGGAAATGATTTTTGAGTCCGATTTAAAAGGGGATGTGGTATATGCAAACCAGTTTGCATTAGAAAGGCTGGATTATTCTTATGACGATATTCTTAAGGGATTAGCAATTTTTGACATCTTTGCGACCAAAGAGCGCAAAAGGGCAAAAGAAAATTTTAAAATGCGTTTTACAAACAAGAAGTCAGTACCTGAGGAATATTATATTGTTACTCGTGAAAATGTACAATTTCCTGTAATACTTTATATAAATCCAATAATCGAAAACGAGAAGCCAATAGGAATGAGAGGAGTGATGATAGATATAACTGACAGGAAAAAAGCTGAAGAGCAATTAATACAAAGTTTACAGACAACAGAAACTATACTGGAAAATTTACCTTTTGGCATTATTATCGTGGGCAAGGATAGAAGGATCAAAAAAGCAAATAACAGTGCTTTAAAGTTATTTAGAAAGAAGAGTAACGAAATAATCGGGGAGAAATGCACTAATTGCATTTCCTATGGAGATAATAAAAAATGTCCCATATGGGATCTTAACAAGGCAATTGATACTTCGGAAGGGACGTTATCAGATTATGGGGGGAAAGAAACTCCTGTATTAAAAACCGCTATACCTATTAAACTTAATAACGAGGATGTTCTTTTAGAAGCACTAATAGATATTTCTGAAATTAAACTTGCAGAAAGAAAACTGAAGGAACAAGGAAGGCAATTAGTAAAAAGTCTTAGACAACAGGAAGTACTGTCAGAAATATCTATAACTTTTAATAGTTTGGTAGATTTTGAGATAAACATTACTAAGGTACTTGAAATTATAGGTAAAAGTACCAATGTAAGCAGGGTATATATTTTTGAAGATTCACCGGAAGGGAAGAATACCAAAAATACTTATGAATGGTGCGGGGATGGGATAAAACCTCTTATAAATGAAAAAGTATATTTAGAATATAATAATATACCATCATGGCAAGAATTAATACAAGAAGATAACATAATTATATCATCAAATATTAAGTATTTGCCTTCTGACCTTTATGATTTTTTATCCGGGAGAAATGTTAAAGCTATTCTTGCTATCCCTCTTTACTTTTCTGAAAAAATGGCTGGATTTATTGGTATTGATGAATGCAGGGAAAACAGGGAATGGTCAAAGCACGATTTAGAACTTTTAAAGAGTGTAGCTGGAATAATTTCGAATGCATATCAAAGAAGAAATATTGAACAATCACTTAAAGAGAGTGAGCAAACAACCAAAGCCGTAATAAATTCTATTCCTGACTTATTATTTCATTTTAATAAAGATGGAATTTTATTAGATTATAAAGGTGCACAAGAAGAGCATTTGCCAATACCTGTTGACAAAGTTCTTTATAAAAATATCAGAAAAGTTATTCCGGGTGAATTTACAGAATTAGTGATGGGGGCAATAGACAGTTGCATCGTTAAAGGGGAATGTATTATTGAGTATCAATTACCTTTTAACAAGGAATTAAAGGATTTTGAAGGCAGGTTCGAAAAAATAAATGATAATGAGGTAATAGCCTTAATAAGAGATATGTCTGAAAGGAAATCTTACGAAAAGGAATTAAAAGAAGCCAAGGAGAAAGCTATAGAAGCAAATAAGGCAAAAAGCGAATTTCTTGCAAATATGTCGCATGAAATACGAACCCCTATGAATGCCATATTGGGATTAACTGAATCATTAATAACAAAGATTAATACTCCTGCTCACAGAGGGCATCTTAAAACTATTCATTCCAGCGGCGAAATACTTATGTCTCTAATAAATGATATTCTTGATCTCTCAAAGATTGAAGCTAATAAACTGGAATTAAACTTAGAGCCGGCTGAAATAAGAACAATAATACAGGAGATTAAACAAATTTTTGGGCAAAAAGCAAATGAGAAAGGCCTGATAATTGATGTAGAGGTGGATAAAAATATTCCTCATATGCTTATTCTCGATGAAGTAAGGTTGCGCCAGATATTGCTTAACCTTGTGGGGAATGCTATTAAATTTACAGAGGAAGGATATATAAAGTTGACTGCAGTAGGAAATGTAAGCAAAGATAATAAAACCTTAAACCTTCAAATTTCAATCGAAGATACTGGAATAGGTATACCTGCTGATCAGCAAAAAGCTATTTTTAGTGCATTCAAACAGCAAAAGGGGCAAAGTACCAGAAAATACGGAGGCACAGGCCTGGGACTTGCAATATGTAAAAGACTCACTGAAAAAATGGATGGAAAGATAGAATTAACCAGTTCCCAGGGTAAAGGATCTGTTTTTAATATTATTCTGCCAAAGGTTAAAATATCTGATGACGGCTTAGCAAAATTGGATGAAGAGGATATGGAATATCTTAATGTAGAATTTCAACAGTGTACAATAATGATCGTTGATGATATTAAAAGTAATATTGAAACTGTTAAAAGTCTTATTAGTGGAGATGTAAGTTTTATTGAAGCAGGAAACGGCAAGGAAGCCATTGAAAAAATAAAAGAGCGCATACCTGATTTGATCATTTTGGATATGCGCATGCCGGTAATGGACGGTATACAAACATCAAAATACATTCGTAATAACCTTAAGCTAAAAGATATTCCTATAATAGCCTTTACAGCTTCAGTTTTGGACTTTGATAATAAAATTTCCAGGAAATATTTTTCAGGATTCCTGCCTAAACCAGTTAAGAAATCACAAATTTTCAGTGAATTAAAAAGGTTTTTGAAATATAAAGAGCAATATAATATAGATTCACCTGATCAGAAAGACACTTCTGTTTCAATTGAGAATCTTAGTAAATCAGAGTTAGATAACTTAATTGCGATCATTAAATCAAATCATCTTCCTAAATGGAACGAAATTAAAGATGACATGCTTATATTTGAAATAGAAGAATTTGTAGCCGGAATAGACAAATTGGCCAAACAATTTAATATTCAGTTTTTATCAGACTATGTTAACAGGCTGAATGAAAGCATTCAATCTTTCGATATTGATAATATAAAAACAACAGTCAATGAATTTTATAATATTAATGAGAGTATTATATCTGCCAGGGATAAAATAAAATCTTAAATATCAGTATTATGAACCAGAACAAAACAGACGCCTCCCAGACTATTCTTATTGTTGATGATAACTCAAAGAATCTGCAGGTTTTAGGAAATATTCTTCACGATGAAGGTTATAAAATTGCAGTTGCTCAAGACGGCTACCAGGCAATAAAACTTGCTGAAAAGATAATTCCCGGCTTGATACTCCTGGATGTTATGATGCCTGGAATAGATGGATTTGAAGCATGTATAAACTTAAAATCAAAAAAGGATCTGAAAAATATACCGGTTATTTTCCTTACTGCTAAAAGTGAAACAGATGATATTATTGAAGGATTTAAAAAAGGAGGTGTTGATTATATTACCAAACCTTTTAAAAAGGAAGAGTTGCTGGTAAGAGTTAAAACTCACATGGAGCTGGAAGAAACCCGGAGACTTCTAAAAGAGAGGGCAGAAGAGCTAAATAATGCTAATGCTGCTAAAGACAGACTTTTTTCCATTATTGCTCATGATTTAAGACATCCGTTAGCTGATTTAAAATCATTATTGGAACTTTTGTTGTTCGATTATGATATGCTTACAAAAGAAAAAATAATTACCTGTTTCAAAGAAATAAAAGATTCAACAGATGAAACTTATAATTTACTTCAAAATTTATTGCAATGGTCAAGAAAGGAGATGGGACGCCTTAATTTTGAACCGGAAGCTTTTATATTAGATGATTCGATTAATTCCACTATTAATTTATTTAAACAGAGTTCCGGTAAGAAGAATATCAAAATTAAATTTGAGTCCGGAGACAGTACTAAGGTATTTGCCGATAAGGATATGGTTGAGACTATCTTAAGAAACCTGCTAAATAATGCCATAAAATTTTCTTTTAAAGATGGCGCAATAATTATTTCCAAGAAAACTAAAGATAAAATGGTAGAAATTAACCTGCAGGATTTTGGAACAGGTATATCTGAAAAAAACAAAAAGGAACTGCTAGACAATAATAAAATTATAACTACCCGAGGTACAAATAATGAAAAGGGAACAGGAGTAGGATTGAATTTATGCTTGGAATTTGCAGAAAAAAATAAAGGCAGGCTATGGTTTGAAAGTGAGGAAGATAAAGGGAGCACTTTTTATTTTAC
>CBFCXR010000177.1:0-5716 GCA_965602045.1 uncultured Bacteroidales bacterium
AGTTATAGAATCATATGCCGGGCAAGAGTTATCATCAGTAACGGTTACTTTATAAGATCCTGCATATAAATTACTCTGATCACTACCGTTTGGATTCAATCCTGATCCCCCGGTCCAGCTATATGAATAGCCACCGGTTCCACCGGTAACTTCAATATCTATTGCTCCGTCACCTGACAGATAACAACTCAGGTTTGTGCTGTCAAGAGTTATGGAAATTGCTAACGGGTCGCTTAATTCAATACTGCTAAAGGCAGTAGAATCACGATCATCAGTTATTGTTACAGTATAGATTCCGGCAGACAGGTTTTCTGCTAAGGAATCATTTGAAGAAATAACGTTAGGACTCCAGTTATAAGTATAAGGTTCAAGACCAAAGAATGGGGTAACAATTAATTCCCCGTCATTCCCTCCGTTACAGGACACGTCTTTTTTATAAGTAAATACTGCGTTCATAGGATAATAGTACTCACCTATAAATCCATGATTTGCCCCCAAGGAATTTGAAAAGGTCGAATCCCCAATATTCATTGTTGGTGAAAGGAAATAACCTGCTATAACAGTATTGCCATCAGGAGTAAACACTATATTTGTTCCTCTGTCTTCAAGCGTCCCGCCAATACCCTGAGCACCTACTTCATTTCCGTAAGTATCGAAAATTGCAAATCCTGTATTAAGATCCGATGTTGAAGAGCTTTTCAGAGTATCTACATTAAAGATAACCGTACCCGCAAAGTTGCCGCAAAACTGTACCAGGTTCTCCCTTTGTACCAGGCCGTAACCGTCATCTTTCCCTGAGTCGCCTTTTCTGCGAATCCACTGTAGATTACCCTGCTTGTTAAATTTTGCCAGAAAGATATCTTCATTACCTAAATCGGGAATAAATTTGGTCTGTGTTGCAGTGCTATCAATATATACATCTCCATGAATCTGACCGTCAAGATAAATATTTCCATGGATATCGCTTGCTGCAGAATTTCCATGATCCCAACCGTTACCCCCGGCTTTTCTTTTCCAGTCAAAGGTTAATCCGGTATCTACTCTAAAGCACATAATATCCATGTTAACGTCGTCACCATCCAGAGAGTCTGATGGAGTAAAGAATATTTTTCCTTTTAAATCTCCACTCAGGAAATATCCGGTGTTTTGAGAGAAGATTATGTCTTTAAATACTGTCTTATTGGTTGAAGTTCTGTAATTTACAATTTTGCTAACTTCTGTTGCCAAATTAGTCTGAGCAATATATAAATCCTTAGGTCCCAGAGCAAATACTGTATCATTTTCAACACCATTGTCATAAACAAGAAGAGTTTTTAAATTGCCTGCAAATACAAATTCACTTCTTGCTTCATCATATAACATATCTCTTATTCTTTGATTATCCGTACCCCAGAATACTCTTGTTGCTTCCTGATAAACTCCGTCTAAATTATATCTGGCGATATATGCATCCCATCCACCGGTATTTGCCAGTATATCTGTACCTGTAAAATATAGTATGTTACTTTTATATGATCCTGCAACATATAAATCATTACCTACAATGGCTAATGCTATTGCTTCATCCTGATCTGCTCCTCCTATACGGTGTAACCATTGAAGTTCTCCCTGGGGATTGAATTTACATATAAAACCATCAGTATTTCCAAAATTATTAATAGTATCAGCGCCAATGCGTAGCGTTGAATCAGTGTAAATTCCGGCAAGGTATACATTATTTAAATCATCTGATATTAAAACGTACGGTTCAGCATCCCCATTACAGATTAATTGATTTGACCATACCCAGGTTTGACTCTTTATAGATTGTATTGATAAAAGTATCAGGAGAGTAAAAAATATTGCTTTAAAAATTTTCATATTCAAATTCCTTTATTATAATGCATAGTGATTATAAGTCTTGAATATCAGAAATTTATATCGTAATAGTCTGAACGTTTTTATGTAAGTTAGATTTAACATGTGAGCAATTAATCCATTAGCTAGTTTTCGGTTAACAAAGTAAATAATTTGAAATTTATAAAGTATTATTTATGATTTATTAGGATTATACATACCTTATCATTTATAGCTATTTCTTCTTTATTTATATCAAATATAAGATTTTTTAAATTAATTTGGATTATTTAATTAATTAAAATTAAGTGGCTGTTGAGTTAAAACAGGATTTAATCCGTCGCCGGATTAAAATTATTATTTAACAGAATTAATAATAATTATGTGAACCAGCGATTAACTAAATATAAAAAAGATAAATTCCGCGGATTACGCCCTTTTAAATATCAAACTCGTAAACGGCATGAACTTACAACGGACTAATATTAATTTGCAGTTATAACTATAAATAAATTGGACTATTTTTACTTATTATTCCTGTTTACAATTTTAAATTTAGTCGTAATTAATTAATAATGAGTAAAATTGAACAGTATAAGATTATTTATCCTCCCAAAGCTTTTGGAGATAATTTGATTTCTGTACTTTTTACAGTGACTTTATGCGATAACGGTTATAAAGCAGTTTTATATAATCCGGATATTTCTGATATAGCTGATTGTCCGGTTACAAACAACCCAAAAAAAAGGGGATGGTTGCTCTTTGAATGCCGGAGGAAAAACCGTACCGGATTAGAAACAAATAAAAGATATAATATTATTACTGATTTGATTGAAGAATTCTCCGGGGAATTTAATATTACCCAAAGCATAAAGGTAAATAGAAATTATATCCCTGTTCAGTTTCAGGAATTTAACAAAGTGCCGGCATACAGTGTTGTTATTGTATCCGAAACCGGCTACTGGACATCATATAGAAACTGGCCATATTTTAAGGAATTGAAGGAATTGTTGAAAATGGCAAAGATTGATTTTTTCGATTTATCTGAAAACAGGATTCGTAATATAGAATTTCTAAACTATATTAAGAAAGCTAAAGTCTTTGTAGGCCTGGAAACCGGTGCCAGTCATTATGCATCAAAATTTGCCAATGGAAAATCAATCATTATTCAAAGCGGGTATAGTGATTTTGATTATTGGGCGGGTTTGTATGATTATGATCATATAAAGCATGATGTTAAATGCAGCCCGTGTTGGCTTAGAAATGGGTGCTTCTATGATCATAAATGTATGAAAGATATAAAGCCTGAACATGTTTTTGAAAAAATATTAAAGAAACTAAAAGGATGATTTGCCATAAAAGAAAGATTGTTTTTATCCATATTCCAAAAACAGGGGGACAAAGTATTGAACATTTTCTTTTTCCTGACTATAATTTTAACGAGGATGAAAATAAAACAATAATGTATGGATGGAATAATAAAGTAGGTTGGCTAAATCATTTGACTTGTAGCGAGATTAAAGGCTATGGCAATATACCGGATAAAAAATATGAAGAATATTTCAAATTTACTTTTGTAAGGAATCCCTGGGAAAGGCTAATCTCAGAATATGCATGGAAGTTTTATAATAATTTTAAATTATTCAAACAATTTTGTATTGATATATCAGAGATGAATTATGAAAACTGGATAAGTAACTATAAGGATCCGTTGGCCTTTGTGCAGCATATTAAAGCTCAGCATGAATATATATACGATAGTAAAGGTAATTTAGAAATTAATTTTCTTGGTAAATATGAAAATTTTAACAGAGATTTTCAAAGTATATGTGAAGGAACAAATCTTAAGTATAATGAACCTTATTTTTACAATAAATCCAAACATAAACATTATACTTATTATTATGATAAATTAACAAAAGAGCTGGTTAGCCGAATATATAAAGATGATATTGAAATTTTCAATTATAGTTTCGGGAATTAATGATACTAATCCTCTGGGGAACTAAATTAATTAGAATATTTTATTTGTTTAATTTTTTGTATTAATGCAGATAAAGGTTGGAATAGTTATAATTTATTTTGGCCATTGGCCTGACTGGATATATTCTTTTATTAATAGTTGTGAAAGAAATACTGACATTGATTTTATTTTAATAAATGATTCTCAAAAAGTAGTGTCAGACTCTAAAAATATAAAGTATATTTTTTTTACAATTGATGAGTTCAATACTCTGGCATCAAAAAAACTGGGATTTGGAGTACAGGTAAAAAATCCATATAAAGTTTGTGATTTTAAACCGGCTGTTGGTAAGATTTTTGAAGATCATCTTAAAGAATACGATTATTGGGGTGTGTCAGATATCGACCTGGTTCTGGGAGATTTTTCTCAGGTACTGCTGAAAATTCATAATAATAAATATGATTTCTTAAGTTTTTATAAGGAATTTATTTCAGCACCTTTCTTTCTTATGCGAAACACTTCGTATTTGAATTCTATTTATAGACAAATAAAAGATCATAAGAAATATTTAAGTAGGTATGAATATTGCGGGCTTGATGAGAATAATAAATTAGCAGGAAAGAAGCCGGGGATTATGAAAAGAGTATCAAATATACTGAAGTATATTATTATCAATTTGTTGAATCTTAATGTCTTCAAATTGACAAATGCGGAATTAAAATTTAACTTGTATTGGCATTTAAAAAAAGAAGAGTTAATATTCCCGGGAGATTTTACCGAGGTTGTTCATCTACTTACAAGGCAAAAAAAAATAAAATCCTTGTTTCTTAATTTTATGGAATCTGATAAATCATTTAACAGAAAAGGCATAATAGAATGGGAAGTAGAATACAGAAACGGAAAAATATTTGAAACCAGACTGAAAAAGGAGATATTGATATTTCATTTTCTTAAAAGTAAAAATAGCGTAAATTTCAGGGTGTCAGACAATATTTCCTGCGAGTTTTCTATCACTCAAAATGGGATATCAAATTATGGATAATAAGATTGCTATTATATCATTTTGCATGGGCAATGTACCTTACTGGATTGATTTTTTTTTAAAGAGTTGTGCATTCAATGAGAAAGTGGACTGGTTTTTGTTTACAGATAATCCGATAAAGGGGCATTATAATTCAAATATTAAAATAGTTAATACTTCTCTTAATGAAATAGGTGAGCTGATATCAGGTAAGATTAATCTTAAAATTAATATAAAACATCCTTATAAACTTTGTGAATTCAGGCCGGCATTCGGCCTGGCTTTTGGTGATTATTTACAGAAATACGATTATTGGGGCTATTGCGACATAGATTTAATATTCGGAGACATTTTCTCGTTTCTTGAAGAAGTTATTAAAATGGAGTACCATATCATTAGTCCGCATAAAAACTTTATCCATGGGCATTTGTGTTTACTGAAAAATATACCTGAAGTAAATAATTTATTCAGGCTATCTCAAAATTATAAAGAGATATTTAGTAGTGAAAGATTGCATATTTTTGATGAGCAATTTAATCAGGAGGGGATAAAACTTGATGATGATGAGACTATTAGTAACCAGGTTTTATTACGAATTAACAACTATGTACGGTATAAAAAAAGCATGAATTTTATGTCAAAGATGAAATTTATAGGAAATATTTTTAAAAAGTTCAGGATTAAAGGAAATTATTATTTGAATGATTTTAACCAGATAGCTAATCATTTGGAAAAACAAAAAAAAATTAAAATATACCGAAAAACATTATATGAATGTGATGTAATGAAGGCAATTAACAACAAAGGCTATTGGAAAATAAAATGGAGGAATGGAAAATTAACAAATGAGCAATCAAAAGAACTTTTGTATTTTCATTTTCAATTATCAAAGTATA
>CBFCXR010000178.1:0-5562 GCA_965602045.1 uncultured Bacteroidales bacterium
CAGAGAAATGTTAAGGTTAAAAGAAGAGAATTATCCGCCTTATTATATTGATTACAGGGTAGATGAAATATATAGTGTTATTATTGAATCCACATTTGGCAGTCTTACTCAGTCAGAAAAATTTAAAGGA
The DNA here is from genome assembly GCA_965602045.1 of uncultured Bacteroidales bacterium. Taxonomy (GTDB): domain Bacteria; phylum Bacteroidota; class Bacteroidia; order Bacteroidales; family UBA10428. The sequence goes on from CBFCXR010000178.1 coordinate 131, forward strand.
AGAATTTTAACAGCGACGGTTAAAGTGGGGAATTACGAATTTGATAATACACATGAGCTAAAAAGCGGATTTAATATAAATAACTCAAGTTTTAGCTTTGGTACTGTACTTCCTCTTGAAAATGAAAAAGATGCAATTAAGCAGGTAATTTGGCGTGTGACTGATCGTGCTTATAAAAATGCAGTTAGTTCTTATATAATAATAAAAAATGAACTTAAGGAAGATTCTGTCAGGAATACATCAGATTTCTCAAAAGAGCTGCCGGTAAATTTCTTTGATACTCCATTGATTAATGCTGAGAATGGCCTAAATCAAGCAGAATGGGAGAACAAAACCAAAAACTTCTCTAAACTGTTTCTTAGTGACCTGTCAATTATTGTAGGTAAAGCTAAGGTGAATTATATAGTTGAAAGAAAATTTTTTGTATCAAGCGAAGGTAGTAAGATTACGCAGAATAAAACATACACAAGGTTACAGTTAGCTGGTAAAATTAAAGCTGATGATGAAAGTATTCTTCCTTTGTATAAATCCTATTATGCGTTTAAACCATCCGGCTTGCCCGGAGATAAAGAAATCATTGAAGAAGTAAAACAACTGGTTAATAAACTCAGTAAACTGAAGAATGCTTCTGTCGCAGAACCTTATACTGGCCCTACTATCCTCTCTCCTGGTGCTGCCGGGGTATTTTTTCATGAAATATTCGGGCACAGAATTGAAGGTCACAGGTTGAAAAGTGAAACTGATGGTCAGACTTTCAAAAATAAAATCGGCAGCCAGGTTCTGCCAGAGTTTATTAATGTAGTTTTTGATCCTGAAATGACTACTTACCATGATAAAGATCTCTTCGGCTCATATAAGTATGATGATCAGGGTGTGAAAGCCTCGAGGGTAGAAATCGTTGATCAGGGAATACTTAGAAAGTTTCTTATGTCACGTACACCTATTAACAATTTTCCAAATTCAAATGGTCATGGAAGAGCCCAGGCCGGGATACATCCTGTTGCCAGACAATCCAACTTAATAGTTGAGACTTCAAATCCATTATCAGAGAAAGATATACGCAAGACATTAATCAGAGAATGTAAAAAACAAAAAAAGAAATATGGCTATTACTTCAAGGATGTTATCGGAGGTTTTACAATAACAAACAGATATGCTCCCAACGTCTTTGATATAATCCCTACTGAAGTATATCGTATATATGTTGACGGCAGGCCGGATGAGCTGGTTCGCGGAGTTGAACTCATCGGCACACCACTTTTAATGTTCTCTGAAATCGAAGCTACAGGAGATACATCAGAAATATTTACAGGTTTTTGTGGTGCCGAATCAGGAAATATACCTGTTACAGCCATTTCACCTGCATTATTTGTAAGAAAAATAGAAACCCAAAAGAAACCCGAAGAACAGGGACAATTACCAATCTTGCCACGGCCAAATTATCAGGAAGATTTTAAAAACTTGCAGAATTATTATATATTTAAATAGTACCAGATCACAATGAAAAACTATATTATATCAATTATCGCCTTACAAATTATTTCAGTATTTTCTCTTTATGCTTATGAAAATGATGCCGGTGATAGTACAGAAATAACCATTGTGAAGGCAATGCGGGATGAATTACAACGGAATATGTTAAACCTTGAATATCAAGATTATAAACAGCCTTTTTTTATTAGTTATTCAATAGCAGACACTCGCAGCTTATTTATTAATGCCACTCTGGGAGCTATTACAACCTCAAATTTAACACATAACAGAGGTTGGATAATCAGAGTTATGATTGGGGATTATCAACTAACTGATGAAAATTTTCAGGATGTTGGTGATGGCGGTTCAAATTACAATCAGTATCTCGATCTTCCTATTGATAATGATTATTATGGAATACGCCGCTTTTTATGGGAATCAACTGATAGAGTATATAAATCGGCGGCTCAAACCTATAAAAATAAAATTACCACACTCAGGGAAAAGAATATTACTCCTGAAGATTTACCTTTTGCTGATTTTAGCAGGGCTCCAAAAATCAAAAAATATATAACCGGTCCGGAATTTAATTTTAATAAAACTAAATACGAAAATATTTCCCGGGAACTTTCATCATTATTTAAAAGTTATCCGGAGATAATTTATTCTGATGTATCAATAATTTTGCTTCATTCTGATGCATACTTTATTAACAGCGAAGGTACGGAAATCAAGTTGCCTTTGACCAGTTCTACTATTGCAGTAAGCGCTCAGACTATGGGTGATGATAGTGAAACACTTGCTGATCAGGTTTTATATTATTATCGAAATCCTGCTGATTTTCCTGATTTGGATTCAATGAAACAAGACGTGGAAAATATGCTAAATAATTTATCTGTTTTAAGACACGCAAAGGTATTTGATGATACTTATTCGGGACCAGTCCTTATTACTGATCAAGCAGTAGCACAACTTCTGGCTGGCAGCCTGTTTACCGGAGCAGGCAGTTTAATAGCTCATCGTGAACCATTATACAGTAATCCTCAAATGGCTATTTATTACGGGCAGCAAAGTTTTTCCAATGAATCAAAGATTGGTAAAAAAATATTATCCAAGTATATTTCAGTTAAGTCTTTACCCAAATTAAATAATTTTAATGGTATTGATCTTACAGGGAGTTTTGAAATAGATGCTGAAGGTGTTGTACCTCCCGAGGAGCTGGTTTTAGTTGAGAATGGTATATTAAAAACCCTGCTTAATGGACGCACACCAACAAAAAATATAAAAAAGTCAAATGGCCATAACAGGTATGCTATAATAGGCAACATAATTACAAAGCAGATTGGACCAGGTGTTATCAGGATATCAAGTACAGATGTAAAATCAAAAGACGAGTTAAAAATAGAGTTGATCAATAAAGCAAGGGAGGAAGGATTAGACTATGCAATAATAATCAGACCTATTTCCCGGGGAATAAATTATCGTCCCGTTAATATTTATAAAGTCTCAGTAGATGATGGTAGCGAAGAGCTTTTGAGATCAGTAAATTTAAAAAGTATAACAACTAATTCTCTCAAGAGAATCCTTGGTCTTTCAAATAATACAATAGTATACAACACAATAATTCCTGAAGATGTTGGAAGTGGTTTATTTAATTCCCTTAAATCAGGATCAGGAATAGCTAACGGTTTACCTGTATCCCTTATAGTTCCTGATGCTATTCTACTTGAAGAAATTGAGATGGAAGGAATTTCCAAACCACTCTCGAATAACTTACCAATTGTTGATAATCCTGTTGGTAAATAGTACAATATTGAATTATTAAGCTTAAAATAAATTCTTTTTGTTGTTGTAAAAAAAACATTACTTTTGCACCTCGAAAACTATGGTAGATATATTAAAATTATAATCTCATGAAAAGAACCTTCCAGCCATCAAACAGGAAAAGAAAAAATAAGCATGGATTCCGTGAAAGGATGTCCACTGCCAATGGCCGTAAAATACTTTCAAGAAGAAGAGCTAAGGGAAGAAAAAGACTAACGGTTACTGACGAAATAAGGAAAAAATAAAATTTAAAAAGGGGACAGCGCATTCAAAAATGAGGGCACTGTCTCCTTTTTAAATAAAAAATGGAAGGTATATTGCCTTCCATTTTTTTTATCTTAATTTTCACGAATAGTCTAACTTGTAAATAACATCTCCCTATACTTCGGCAAGGGCCATATTTCATCATCAACAATTAATTCAAGTTTATCTATATGATTTCTTATATCTTCAATATAAGCTACAACAATATTTGAATACTGTAATGCTTTATCTTTTTCATTTTCAATTTTATTTGCAACTTTTCTCGCTTCTGTCATTTCATTCACTTTTGATTTTATATTGCTGATATGAGATGATATGGTTTTAATCAGCTCTATCCTCTCACCTGCCAATTCTGCATATTCCGATTCACTGAATAACAGCTTTAATCCATTAACATTATTAATTAATGAAGTCTGGTATTTTATTGCAGTAGGTATTATATTACTAAATGCCAAATCAGCCAGGACCCTTGATTCTATCTGTATCTTTTTAGTATAGGTGTCGAGTCTCACATTAGTCCTTGCCTCAATTTCCCGTTCAGTCATCAATCCCAATTTAGTAAATAATGCAATACTTCTATCAGAGCCATAAGCATCAAGGGTTTCAGGCACGCCTGAAACACTGCTTAATCCTCTTTTTTCTGCTTCTGCTTTCCATTCTTCACTATAATTATTTCCTTCAAACCTCACAGGTTTTGAATTGGTTATGTATTGTCTTAAAATCTGGAATATTGCCTCATCCTTCTTAACTCCCTTTTCAATTAACTTGTCAATTTCTTTTTTAAATTCAATTAACTGTTCAGCAAGAGCAGAATTTAAAACCGTCATAGGACTCGCACAGTTTTGCGAGGATCCTACTGCCCGGAATTCAAATTTCTCGCCTGTGAAAGCAAAGGGTGAAGTTCTGTTTCTGTCAGTATTATCCAAAAGTATCCGTGGAACCTTAATAACATTCAGCTTAAGTTCAGTCTTTTCTCCAGGTGTCATTTTTTTGTTAGTCACCTTCTTTTCTATCTGGTTAAGCAACTGAGTAATCTGGCTGCCAATGAAGACAGAAATAATAGAAGGTGGGGCTTCGCTGGCTCCCAGTCTATATGCATTTCCGGCTGAGGCAACACTGGCTTTCAGTAAATCCGCATATTTATATACTGCAGCTATTGTGTTAACCAAAAATGTAAGAAACTGAAGATTCGTTTTAGGATTTTTACCAGGTGCCAGCAAATTAGTACCTGTATTTGTTAACATTGACCAGTTATTATGTTTCCCTGAGCCGTTAATATCTTTAAAAGGTTTTTCATGATCCAGAAACCTGAAATTATGATGACGTGCAATCCTCCTCATTAAATCCATCAGTAAAATGTTATGATCAACCGCAAGATTGCACTCTTCAAATAAAGGAGCACATTCAAACTGGTTAGGCGCAACCTCATTATGTTTGGTCTTTAATGGAATACCTAATTTGAAAGCTTCAATCTCCACTTCTTTCATATAATTTCCCACTCTTTCAGCGATTGAACTGAAATAATGATCATCAAGCTGCTGGTCTTTTGCTGATGCATGTCCCATTAAAGTTCTTCCTGTTAAAGCCAAATCCGGACGTGCGTTATATAATGCTTCGTCAATTAGAAAGTATTCCTGTTCACACCCTAATGTAGCTATGACTTTGGTTACATCCTTGTCAAATAACTGGCACACTTCAACAGCAGCATTATCTAAAACATTTAATGCTTTAATTAAAGGAGTCTTATGGTCAAGTGCTTCACCGGTATACGACACAAAAATCGTCGGTATGCTCAGTGAGTTGCCAACAATATAGGCTGGTGATGAAGGATCCCATGCCGTATAACCACGTGCTTCAAATGTATTTCTTAT
>CBFCXR010000179.1:0-5535 GCA_965602045.1 uncultured Bacteroidales bacterium
TTAATATCGGCGAAATAAATGAATACCAACTTTCAGGACAGGGCAATTTTAAAACCATTGATTATTATATTTCAGGAAATTATTTTAACCATAAAGGAGTGATAATAAACAGTTCTTATGATAAATATACATTAACAGGAAATTTCTCAAAAATTTTTAAAGATAAGGCCTCCTTTCGCCTTCTTTATAAAGGAACCCACCAGGAAAACAGAAACAACCTTGACAATTATTTTGGCAATAACGTCATTCTTAGGGGAATAAATTATGAGCCTGCATATTATTACACTCCAGATAGTTTCTTGAGTAGACTCAATCGCCTCTTTTATAATGATGAGATAAGCCAATCTATTAAAAGTTTATCCACCTTTACATTGTCCCCTGATCTACTTTTTAATTCATAGGAAAAGAGAAAAACCGAAAATAATAATTCTATTAATGCCCAGGGATTTTACAGGATCAACAAAGCGTTTTCATTGCGATCAACCCATACATTGGCGCTCAAAAATGTTATTTACTCTTCGTTTTTGCCAGGTTATCCAGATCAGTATGAAGACAAGTATTTATCAAGCAATGAAAATACTTTCATTTTTAACCAGCAATATGATCTTAACTTTGAGAAACAATTTGGTAATCACACCATAAATTCGTTCATTCGTTTTAGAAATTATACCGACAATATATACTGGAATGTAGATTCAATAATAAATGTAGATATAAATGGATTCACTAAAGAAAATGACATCTACTTACGGGGGTCACAGATAGTATATGGAGAAAAAGGATCAGTTATCAGGTCGATAAATTCATCTATTGCAAGCTTATCTTATAACTATAAAAGCAAATATTTTATTTCATTCATCGCCAACAGGGATCATTTAAATGAAGGCTCCAATGTCAACCAAAAAGCAGTTTTTTCATCCCTGGCGCTTGACTGGGATATTGCCAAAGAAGAACTACTCAGGTTTCCAGCTTGGTTTAACTCCTTTCATATAAGTGTAAACTGGGGCCAATCAGGCAACTACCCTTTAAATAGTTTATCAGATGATTTGTTTTATACCGGCGACAAATATTCTGCAAACGATACTATAGCACAAGCAGTTAAATTATCAAATCTGGCTAACCGTTACCTTGTTCATGAAAAGGTAGTGGAGAACAATTTTGGCACTAAGATTTCACTTTTGCAAAATAGAATAAATATTTCGGGCAATTATTATATAAAATATAATTCAGACCTTCTAATACGGCGAGCTATCCCATATTATTACGGTGGAGGCTCTTTTTATCAGAACATAGGGGAGATGAAAAACAAGGGTTTGGAACTAAGTATGGAAATAACCCCAATTGACAGGCCAGACCTATACTGGAGCTCAAAGTTTGGTTATTCTTCAAACAATCAAATAATTACAAGACTTTATAATGAAGATTCAATTTCTTTTAATAATACTGATATTTTACACCCCGATTTTTATGTTTATGAAAATGAGCCTCTTGGTGGGATAACAGGTTTCAGCTATCAGGGTTTATGGAATGATAGTATTCATGCTGTAAAAAATGGGAAATTTCCCAAATATGTGAAAGATCGTGATTTAGCATATCTAAAAGTGGATACATTAAATCCTGGAGAACTTACAGAAAATGATAAAGTTGTAATTGGTAATTCAATCCCAAAATTCACCTTTAACTGGATCAACGTTATTGAGTATAAAAACTTTTCATGCGAAATGCTCTGGTATGCCGTGATTGGGGTTGATAAATACAATGCCACAAAAGCATCTACCTATCTCTCGGGATTGAATACAGAAGTAAGGAATATTGTTATGGATACCCTATCGTATATGAGATCTGAAAATTTATACAAAAGTTCATATTTTGTTGAAGATGCAAGTTTTATTCGATTAAAATCGTTGAGCTTCTTCTATCAACAACCAAAAAAAATAGCTTCAAAAATTGGCATTACCTACAGTGTATCTTTTGAAAATTTGATAACAATTACAAAATATAGCGGGTACGATCCGGAAGCAACCATATACACTGATAATAATTTTACAGATAATGCTATGGATCGGGGGGCATATCCAAACCCAAAGGGATACTATTTTAGTATTAAATTAAATTTTTAAAACGCAACTATATGCAATTGACTGTAAGCAGATGGTATTTTAAACAAATGAAAAAATAGAAAGAGAAAATAGATAATTTAAATAAGTACAAAAAATGATAAATAATCTAATTTCGGAAGCATGAATAAATATATTCTAATCCTATTCATACCCATATTGTTTTCTTGTGAAAAATATTTCCATGAAGAAGATAATGAGTATCTGGTACTTGATACCTACCAGAAAAAAATTGATATGATTAACGGGATATATGCCCAACTGGTAATAATTCATAGTAAGAATTATTTTGAGTTGCTATGCAGAAGTGATGATGTAAATACAAATAATGGTTATAGTTTTGGTCATTGTCATGAGCTTTTGCCCCCGACAGATTATAACTCTTTAATAGGAGATTTATACAAAAATTTGTATGCTGCAATAGTTAATGCCAACAGTCTTATTAAACAACTTGGTGAGAATGATAATCCGGAACTTGTTGGTGAGGTATATTTTCTAAGGGCGTATTGTTATTTTAAACTGGCTCGTTTTTTTGGCACTCCACCATTGGTTACAGATATTGAAGTAAATTACCAAATACCAAAACCAGGTTATCGTGAAGTTTATGAATTTATTGAAGCGGATTTACTAAAAGCTATTGAATTTTTACCTCTTACTTATAGTAATTGTAGGATATTAGGTGAAACACCACACAAAGGCAGTGCTAAAGCATTGTTGGCAGAGGTATATCTTTCTATGGCCGGATATCCTGTAAACGATAGCACAAAATATATATCAGCTGCCAAGCTTTCCGGAGAAATAATTGCAAATGCCGAGTATTATGGAATTTCACTCCTAAATGATTTTGCCGATTTATGGAAGGAGGAAAAAAGGCACAACAGTGAAAACATATTTGGCTTATTTTTTAATATAAATAAAGAAAGACCTAATGCTTGGCTTTATGACATTAACATTCATACTCTACATAATACCTTAGGTGCATACTGGCACATCGCACCTGAATTAAAATACTTTAACACTTACCCTGATAATTACAGAAAAATTGTTTCAATGACAACAGGAAGATACGAATATATTGAATTGCCAGTGCTGGATACCACATATAACATTTTCTTTTTTAATAAATTTGATGTGCTGAAAGATCCATGTAGATATATAGGTAACTTTCGTTTTTTAAAATGGATTAACGATGACAGTTTTATACATCATAATTTTTATCATCGAAATAAAGAGGTATATAAAACAATATACCTTCTACGATATGCACAAACTTTACTTACTTATGCTGAGGCTAAGGGCCATTTGGGCGAACTTGACGAATCAGCCTATAAGGCAGTAAATATGATACGCAGAAGATCATATAATTTAGATATTAACAGCCCTTCGCCTTACGATTTACAAAGCAATTTAACAAAAGAACAATTTACCGACTCGGTGGTTTGGGAACGGGCGTGGGAATTATGTTATGAACCCGATGGAAGATGGTTCGATATTATCAGGCTTAATTTAAAAGATAAGTTATCTGAATACAGGTATGATTTTGATTTTCCCACTGTAATTGATGATAGTTATCTTACCAGCGACTGGTATTTTTATTTAATACCACAGGAAGATCGATGGCTCAATCCGAATTTAGAGATTGAAGAATAAACATGATTTCAAAACTTTAAAAAACGAAACATGAAAAATCTGTTAATGACAGTTTTGCAAATATTTAAACAATCATTTTTAAGGAGGTATTTAAAATATATTGTGGCAATCTTGTTATTTATTTGTATTGAAACGGTAAGTTCAGGGATCGAAAATTTATACAAAACCAAAGATGATCTTTATTTAATCTCTTCCACCGAAGTCTCGCCATATCAGCACGCAAGAGCATTAATTAAGGGATCATTCTACCCAAATGAATTTTCCAATTTGAACGATTCATTTAAAACCAGTCAAGCTTCAACACAGTTGCCAGATTCTATGTACGGGATAATAAGTAATGGTCATGGTAAAATAACACTTTATAAATGGTATTATTTTAATAGTTCAGAGAAGCTAGACACCGCAAAAAGTAATTATTACAAAGCCAATAATGAATATAATTATTATATAGGATTCAGAAAATACGATAGTAAAGGCAGGCTGGTAACATTTATAAAACAGCAACCCACTTACAATGCCAACGTTGAGCCCTACGACTCTTCAATTATTGATATATATCACGAACATTATATTTACGAAGGAGATAAATTAGTAAATAATACCTTAACATATACTAGGAAGCAACCATTTTGGATTATAACGATCAACTATGAATATGACAGTGCTGGTAAGCTGGTGCGTGAAACCAAGGTAAGAAAAACCCCTGAATCACACTTAGATTATGATTATGAATATACATATAATGCAGATAATCAAGTAATTTATATAATTGACAAAGAAGGTTCTGGGTCTTATAATCTGCAAAAAAATATGTATAGTTTTTCAGACACCTTAAGAATAACCACCCAATATTTTTTAAATTATTTACATGGTATCGTTAATTTTGACTCTATAGCAGAATGGGATCGGATTCAGGAATTCACCGAAACTATTGATAGCCTGAATCGAAAAACCTTCCTTAAGGTCAAAACCTGGCAATTTTTCACTTCTAAACCTGATGAAGAGAAAATTTTTAAGGCAAAATATTCTTACAACGAAAGTAATAAATTAGAAAGCATTGTATTCTATGCACCAAACGATACTCTTAACTTATCATTTAAAGAAATATTTCAGGAGGTATTTTTTTACACTAAAGATGGAAGCATATTATTATATGAGTCAACATTTTATGATGAACGAACCAATACCTGGGAAATTTATGAAAGAAAAACTTATTATTATTCTGGATTAACGACAACTATTGCAAACAAAGCAAAGAATACAGAATCTAATGGTTTATCAATATACCCAAACCCATCATCAGACATTATTCATTTACAGAATATTAAAGGCGATAATTCGCATTACACTATTTATAACATTCAGGGAATATTGGTTAAGAAAGGTAATTTAGTAAATAGTGAAATTAATATAACTGAATTAAACAGGGGGATTTATATACTAACAATTGAAATTAACTCTACCAACTATTACGAGAGGTTTATAAAAAAATGAAATGACTTGCTTTTGGCCTATGACAAATAGCCAAATAATCAATTAATCCCGCAAACAACGAACAGAAAACCCATATTGCTTATTGCTGATGCTCCTGTATACGAGGCTGTAATTGTAGTCCATGTACCGGTACCAGGCGTAATTGGCATTGCTCTCTGTAGCACTACACCAGTACCCGTAGTATCCAATGCTGAAGAATGCTCCATTGATGCCACGGTAGCCACCCGGAAGGGCTGTAAATCCGGTTTCGTTGGTTGCGCCTGTATTGGGGCTG
>CBFCXR010000180.1:0-5533 GCA_965602045.1 uncultured Bacteroidales bacterium
CGGCTATGTCCACCCTGTATTCTTAAACCACAATCTATCTGAAATGAATTTGAATCACTGGTATTAAAATATTCAACAGAAACAGGACGTTCCCATCCGTCTCCAACACCAAATACCGGAGGAATTGACGGTGGTATCGGTGGTCCGGTATAAATATAGATTCCTCCCGTATCAGGATCTTCAACATGAGAAAAAAGCAGGTTCTTGTCAGTTACAAGAGATAAGGTTGGAATATCTAAAAGTGCTTCTTTAACAGAATCTGCAAATCCGGGGTCAACCATCATTTCAGGATCCATCTCATAATCGGCAATAGCAGTACCCGCTATTGCAGTATACGGACCCCATTCTGCAGGATATCCCGGAGGATCATTAGGCTGATTAATTATATCATCCGGAAATAAATACGTTTGTGTGGTTACTTTGCTCGGATCCTTACCGGCCATAACTGTCACAGCCCTTATTATAGCCGTTGAATTAATATTAATGGGAGATGTATATAGCGTTCCGTTGTCTGCTGCCGGAAAACTTCCATCGGTTGTATAATATATATCAGTATTTTGAATACCCGAAGATATTTCCAAATCGAAGGAAGTATCATAGAATCCGTGTTTTTTATTAAATGCCGGTGCAGGTAATATTTCCGCTCCGGACCCTTCATTGCTTGATCCTGGAGTTGGTTCCGTAAGTCCGACATAAGTATTTTCATAATATCCAAAGGAGATATCAATTAGTTGCTCTGGGAAAAAAGGATCAAACTCACTAACAGCTATGCCACCAGGATTAAATAATGCAAAGTATTCACCAGCTCCGCTAAGTTTAAAATTTACATGCAGTTCGTTAGCAGGATCATTCCTGTCTTTACCCGATGCAAATAACACCAGGTAATCATTAGCTCCAATTGTTAATTCCGGAAAAACCCACTTTTGGGATTGGTTTTTATCGTCAGTTAATGACCAATCCTCCAGGTCAACATCTGAGGATGATGTATTGTATATTTCTATCCAATCGGAATAATCCCCGTCTTCATCCATGAGTGTAGTTTGGTTCAAAGCCATGAATTCATTTATTCGCAAAGTTTGCGACTGTACCCGGTATATGTTTGTTAATGACAAAAATAAAATCAAGCACGCTATTAATCCTTTGCTAAATCCTCCTTTATAGTTCCTCATATTCTTCATTTTTGGTTATTTTACCTTTGTATTTTTAATTATTATGAAAAAATAGTATATGCAGACTTAAATTAGTTAATTCATCTGAAATTATCACGCATTTAAATATAGTTTATTTTTATTTGCAGTGGCATGAGCTTTTGCCTTACAGAATATTGAGTATGTATACGAAAAATATACAGTGTCAGATACAAAACTTACAAAGATTTTTAAGGAAAATGCAGTTCAAAATTATTATAAATAGAATCATTATGATATATTTCATTCAGTTTAAAGTTAGTAATCTGAAGACTCAATCCATAATAAGAAAAAAACTAATACCTTTATTCTGATGAAATACATGGAGGTATAATTATTCAAAATAGAAATGACAATTATGAAAAAAGTTAATATAGCAGAAAAACTAAGTAAGATTATAAGATGCTAAGAAATCCGGAAGAAACAAAAATATTCGTATCAAGGAATATTCCAGATACAGGCATTGAGTTAATGCGCAAAGAAAAATTTGATGTTACGATGAGGACAGAAGACAGCCCCTTGACTCAAATTGAATTGATTAAAAAAGCTAAACAATACAATGCTTTATTGTGTACTGTTACAGAAAAGATTGATAAATTATTTCTGAATGAATGCAAACATCTTGATATTATATCACAGTTTGCAGTAGGATATGATAATATAGATATTAATGAGGCAAACAGTCTGCGTATCCCAATTGGATACACACCCGTTGTATTGAGTGAAGCAACTGCTGATGTTGCATTCGGATTAATGATTGCTGCATCAAGAAAGATGTTTCATTTACATAAGACTATTTTAAAAGGAGAATGGGATTATTTCCGGCCCGGGGCGAATCTGGGAATTGAAATAAAAAATAAGATTTTGGGTATATTTGGTTTAGGTCGCATAGGAATTGAGATGGCTAAACGTTGTAAGGCAGCGTATAATATGGATATTATTTATTCTAATCGAACACCAAATGAGTATGCGGAAAAAACTTACGATGCTAAGCCGGTAAGTTTTGAATATTTGGTTCAGCATAGTGATGTATTATCTGTTCATTGCAGTCTGAATGAAGAAACTAAAGGTTTATTTGATAAAACTGTTTTTAAAAAAATGAAACAGTCTGCTATTTTCATAAATACTTCAAGGGGATTAGTTCATAACGAAATTGACTTAATTGATGCTTTAAAAAATGGTAATATCTGGGGTGCAGGACTGGATGTTACAAATCCTGAGCCTATGAAACCTGACAATCCGTTATTATCCATGGAAAATGTGGCTGTTTTACCGCATATTGGTTCTGGTACTGTCGAAACCAGGGATAAGATGTCAACGTTAGCTGCAGAAAATATAATAGAGTTCTACAAAGGAAACAGAATACCAGGTATTGTGAATCCTGATATTCTTAATAATATACAATAAAACCGGTATAAATAAGCCAGGTTAGCGTCTTACCCGTGCGTTACCTTCCCAGATACTCCAGATTTGTTCTTCATCGGCAGGTTGAGCGTAGTCGGTATATAGTGTTGTGACCAATGCACCACTGGCCCAACCGAACTTAATCCATTTTTCCGGAGCCCAGCCTTTCAGTATTGCATAGAGCAAACCTCCGACGAAACCATCACCGCCTCCGATCCTGTCGAGCACAGTGATTTCGCGAGGTTCCACGACATGCCAGTTTTTGTCTTCAGCTACGATGGCGCCCCACAGATGGCAGTTTGTACTAACAACCTGACGCAGCGTGGTAGCAAATACTGAAGCATTCGGAAATGCTTTCTTTACGCGTTCTATCATTTCCTTAAAACTTTCTATTTTAGCAGTGATATCTTGCCCGCCTGCTTCGGGTCCTTTTATTCCAAGGCATAACTGGAAATCTTCCTCGTTTCCTACAAGGATGTCAGACATTCCTGCGATCTCCTTGAAAATCAAGCTAAGCTTTTTTTCGCGGTTCTTCCAGAATGAAGCTCGATAGTTAAGATCGAAGGAAATCCGGGACCCGGATTTCTTTGCAGCCCGAGCAAGTTCCTGGCATAAGATGCCTGTTTCGGGTGACAACGCTGCTATAAGTCCCGATAAATGCACTATCTGTACACCTTCTTTAACGAATATCCGGTCCAGGTCAAAGTCTTTAGCGTTCATTGTTCTGGCCACCTCACCAGCACGATCATTATGTACCCGCGGTCCGCGTGAACCATAACCACTATCAGCAATATTGAACTGGTGACGATAGCCCCATGGCCCTCCTTGCTCAACTTCCTTACCCTCGTATTCTATATGCCGGCTGGCAAGATTGTCCTTGATAAATCTGGCAATCGGACTGTCCTTAACAAATGCTGTAAGAACTTTAACAGGAAGTCCGAGATAAGATGCTACGCTCGCCACATTTGACTCAGCACTTGTAGCCTGTAAGTTAAAAGTTTCGCTGCAATGTACTGGCTGCCCGTTGGCGGGAGTAATACGAACTCCCATGCTGGTCGGTACGAGTAAGGAATACCTATAGTCATTCCTGAATTTAATTTTCATATAAAACCTCCTTTGAATTTAATTTTTAACTCTTTCTTTTTATAAATGATATTTAAGTATTTATATCTTTTTTTATGTCTGTAATGTTATATTCTGCTAATTTAAGAAACTGATAAATTTATTAATTATTAGAAATGTATATAAATGTAACTTTGTATAAACAATGCACAATATAATTTTATATTTTTGAAAAATAGTTAACAAAAATGAAAAAATAAAAAAGTATTGAAGTCAAAGTTAAGAAACATAAATAGAATAATAAATTCTATGGCAACAGAAAACCGGCGAAATATAGTAACAAAAATAGTTTTGCATATGGCGGGACAGTATTCTAAATTATATATTTAACCTGATACCTGAACTGAAAAAAATGACACTGGAAGATTTAGGATATAACCCGGAACTTGAGAAATATGTAAAGGAAGAAAATCTGACTGATTTTGAAATCGGAAGAATCACGAAGGAGCATAAAGAGAGGTATATTGTAAGAACAGATAAAAATGAATTTGAAGCTGAGATAACCGGAAATTTAAGGTATGCTGCAAATAGCCGTACAGATTATCCTGCTGTAGGAGATTGGGTCGCAATCAAGTCTTATGACTCAAATTCCGCTATAATATATAATGTATTGCCCCGAAAATCGGCACTTGAGAGACAGGCAATCGGAATGTTCGGAGAAAAACAGATAATTTCCTCAAACGTAGATGATGCATTCATTATTCAATCAATTGAAAAGGATTTCAATATTAACCGTTTTGAGCGATACCTAACAATATGTCATTCTGCTAAAATTAAACCTATATTAATATTAAGTAAAATTGATCTTTTTACTAAAGAGGAAACACAGAATATTTTAAAGAAACTAAAATCAAGAGTTAAAAAAAACACAATATTTCTTCTTAGCAATATAACAAAAGAAGGATATGATCAAATACTATCTATGCTCGAGAAAGGAAAGACATATTGTGTGATTGGCTCCTCAGGAGTTGGCAAATCAACACTGATAAATAATCTTCTTGGCAGAGAACTAATGAAAACATCGTCAATAAGTCAGTCTACTAATAAAGGAAAGCATACAACTAATCATAGAGAATTAATAATCCTTGATAATGGAGGAATATTAATAGATACTCCGGGAATGAGAGAACTTGGTATCACTGACGATGCCCAGGGTATTGTGTCAACATTTGATACAATTATTGATTTAACTTCAAAATGCAAATTTAATGATTGTACTCATATAAGTGAAAAAGGGTGTGCAGTAGTAAAAGCATTAAATGATGGTGATATTAATAAAGCTACATACAAAAATTATTTGAAAATGCTAAAAGAACAAAAATGGTTTCAATCAACTGTTGAGGAAAGAAGAAGAAAAGATAAAAAATTTGGCAAAATGGTTAAGTCAGTTATGAAAGACAAAAAACAATATAAGTAATTTATTAGTATATATTTATAGAATAGTAAAATAGGAATACTCTTTACGAATTATCACATTATGATCATGAATGAATTTGAAACTATCAGCCAGGAATTATTAACTCTCACTGATGAATGGATATCGGGTTTAAATGAAAAAGTATCACTCAAAGCTATGGTTATTGATTTCCCCCGGCATTTCAAGCTTCATCTTAATGAAATAAATGAATTATTATAAAGGGAAAAGCTATGCTTAAAGCTATATTAATAATTGCCGGCACTATTTCACTTGTTTTGGGAGTAATCGGCATTTTTGTCCCGGGATTACCGACGACACCATTTCTTGTGCTTACTGCCGGATTATACATCAGAAGTTCTAAGAAGCTTTATCAATTGTTAATAAGAAATAAATATTTAGGTTC
>CBFCXR010000181.1:0-5526 GCA_965602045.1 uncultured Bacteroidales bacterium
GACAGCCCCCTTTTGTCCCTCATTTCGCCATTTTTGTCACTTTATATCACTTTTTATCCTTTTTATCCCTTTCTGTCCCATTTTTATCCCTATTTTGTATCCTCCTTTTTTTTCAGGAGGCTGTCCCCTTTTTAGGAGTCTGTCCCCTTTTTTAATTTTTCAAACAGAATGATGATTAAACCGTATAACAGATATATAAATGAATATATTTGCTTATTTTTTATTTGCAACCACGGAAAATATTCATGTGATCTTATCATATTAATTTAAAACACTAAAAGATATAATAGATATAATTATTGATAATTGAAATTTAAAAAATGAGGTACTTTATTCTTACGGTTGTTTTTTTATTTTTATTTGCTAACATTTTAAATTCCCAGGATACTATTGTTGATCATTGGGAAACAGTGATTTTTCCGGAAGATTCTTTAAAATATTTTCCTGGTACCACGGATCCCGGTCATGATTGGAAAAACTTAACTTTTGATGATGCTGCATGGCAAAAAGGTATTGGCGGAGTAGGATATGGAGATGGTGATGATGGAACAGAAATCAGCCATGTATTGTCTGTATTTATTCGCAAAGAATTTACTATTGTTGATATTTCAAAAGTATCTCAAGCTGTTCTTCATGTTGATTATGATGATGCATTTGTGGCATATCTCAATGGAACAGAGATCGCGGGGGCAAACATAGGAGTACCAGGAGATTCGCCAGCTTATGATCAACCTGCCGCTGGTAATCACGAAGCTAATATGTATCAGGGAGGATTACCAGATGCTTTTTTAATTTCAAATGAACAAATAAGTTCTCTTTTGCTGCAGGGAAATAATGTATTATCAGTACAAGTACATAACGTAGAGATAACTTCTTCTGATATGTCTTCAATTATATTTTTATCACTTGGGATTAATGATACTTCATCTGATTACAGACCTACGCCTGGTTGGTTTACACCCCCTCCACCTGCGGCAGGATCATTTACATCTTCAAACCTTCCCATCATAGTAATAAATACAGAGGGTGGTGTAGGTATTCCTGATGAGCCAAAAATTACGGCTGATATGGGAATAATATACAATAATGGTGCACGTAATTATCTTACTGATCCTTTTAATGAATATTCTGGTAAAATTGGTATTGAAACAAGGGGGAACAAAACCCAGACATTCCCCAAAAAAGCATATGGTTTAGAAACACGTGATAACCTGGGAGAAAACCGGAACGTGTCTTTATTTGGACTTCCGGAAGAAAATGATTGGATTTTAAGAGCATGCTATATTGATAAGACATTAATGAGAAACTCACTTGCCTCAATAATGTCTCATAGGCTTGGGAGATACGCCCCCCGGACTATTTTTTGTGAGCTGGCAATTAATGGCAGTTATGAGGGAGTTTATGTTTTCATTGAATCCATCAAAAGAGACAAAAATCGCGTAAATATTGATAAGCTTTATCCAGGGACTACATTAGCAGATTCATTAACTGGAGGATATATCTATGAAGTATCACAATCAGGTGTCGAATTTGGGTTACGGCGCCGTTATAAATATCCTGATGCCGATGATATTAATGTGGATCAGGCTAACTACATCAGAAACTATGATGATAATTTCAGATCAACAATGGCAGGGGCTAATTATGCCGATCCCATAGCCGGTTATCCAAAGTATATTGATGTAAATTCATTTATTGATGAAATTATAGTGCAGGAAGCAACCAAAAATTCCGATGCATATGGATGGAGCAGCTATTTTCACAAAGACCGGCTGAGAAAATTGTGCGCGGGGCCTATATGGGATTTTGATCAGGCTTTAACAAATTCTACTTTTAATGATGGAGCAAGAATAGATGAATGGGTTATAAATAAAGGACTCGAGGATGTGCCTTCTTTTTGGCCTAAATTATTTGGTGAATCCAAATTTAAATATCTGCTTAAAAAACGGTGGTTTGAATTGCGGGAGAACGAAGTGCATACCGATTCCATAATGTCAATAATTGATTCTATAGCTAATTACCTGGATGAAGCTCAGCAAAGAAACTTTGTTCGCTGGCCTATCCTTGGTGTTGAATTATGGAGAAGTTTGCCGGGATGGGATGAGAGAGACACTTATCAAAAAGAGGTTGATTATATGAAAAATTGGCTTGCAGACCATATGGATTGGATGGATATTCAATTAGCTTCAGTTCCAGACCAGGTGATTGAAATTCCTGAACTTGTAATTTCAGAAATCATGTATTCTCCGCAAGGGGGTAGCGACTACGATTTTATTGAGATTGCAAATACCGGAGACAGCGATATTGAATTAACCGGTGTATTCTTTGCTAATGGATTCACTTTCACATTTCCCAATGGAGAAATAATAAGCAAAGGAGGATTCAAGGTAATTGCAGCAGATTCCCAGAAATTTCAACTAAGATATGGTTTTGCTCCAGCAGGAGAATTTTATGGTCAACTTGATAAAGCAGGTGAAAGAATTACACTTCAAAATAGTTTATGCTGTGATATCAATTCTGTGAGATACAACGATAAAGCTCCATGGCCAGTAATTGATGCACTTCATCCTGGCTCGATAGAACTTGTGGATTTACTGTCTGACAACTCATTACCCGAGAACTGGGCAATATCAACTAAACCTCAGGGAACACCAATGACAGGATATGGACAAACCGGAACTGAATTTCTGTTAACATCATCTGAGATTACAATTTTTCCAAATCCTATATCTGAAAATATAAATATAAGATTCTCAGATATAATAACAGATAATGTGAAGATTGAAATCTATAATTTGCTGGGAAAATTACAATTATCAGAACAATACAATAACTTCACGGGTCAATATATAACATTGAATTTATACTATATTAGCAATGGACACTATATCGTTAAATTAACTACGAATAAAACTACTTTTTCAAAACTAATTATTATATCAAGATGATTTAATAAGTAACATGCATTTGAATTAAGTTTCTGATTAATACTTAGCAGCTTTTAATTGTTTTTGCGCTAAGAAGCGCAAAGATTTCGCAAAGGTCCGCCAAGAATTTTAAGACAGCTCCCTTATTTATCATGATCGGATTTGGTTGCGATTTGTTGCGAATGGTACAATGGCTTTGTGATGATATTGGGTATCTAACACTTCTGGAAAGAACACTGATAAATAAGGGAGCTGTCCCTTTTTTTTTAGGGGGCTGTCCCCTTTTTAAAATATATTACTTATTTTTAGTATAAGTTTATCATACAAATTATTATTTAACTAAAGAAATAGATTATGATAGTCACTTTTGTTCATGTTTGGGTTAAAGACAAATATATTCAGGATTTTATTAAAGCATCTGCTGAAAATCACAAAGAATCGATAAAGGAACCCGGAAATTTAAGATTCGATTTAGTACAGGAGGAAGGTAATCCATCTAAATTCGTTTTTTATGAAGCATATGAATCAGAAGAAGATATAATTGCTCACAAGAGCACACAACATTATTTAAAATGGAGAGAAACAGTCGCAGACTGGATGGCTCAACCACGCGAAGGCATAAAACATAAAATACTTTGTCCTGAAGATAAAACAAAATGGTAAGCTCATTTACATTATCAAAAATCCCTCAGATAATTTTTGGCCCGGAAACAACGGAAGAATTACCGTCTATTATTAAAAAATTTGGTCATGCAGTATTAATTATTACCGGAGCATCATCCTTTAAATCAAGTGTTAAAGGGAAAAATCTGCTTAATAACCTTGAAAGTGAAAAGCTGGAAATATACAGGGCACGAATTATAAAAGAACCTTCACCAACTGATATAGATGAGATTGTCCGGGAGTACTTTCATAAAAGTGTTGATGTTGTTGTTGCTATTGGAGGAGGTAGTACATTGGATGCGGGAAAAGCTGTATCTGCAATGCTTATTTCAGGTGAGAAAGTTAAAGATTATCTCGAGGGAGTTGGTACAAAAGTACATCCCGGAATAAAACTTCCCTTTATTGCAGTTCCTACTACTTCTGGGACCGGAAGTGAAACAACGAATAATTCCGTAATTTCCGAGATAGGAGAGAGAGGCTTTAAAAGATCTTTGCGGCATAATAATTTTGTGCCTGATTATGCAATTATTGATCCTACGCTGATCCTTGGATGCCCTCCTGAAATTACTGCAGCCTGTGGCATGGACGCTTTCACGCAATTGCTGGAATCTTATCTGTCAAATAAAGCTAATTTATTAACTGATTCACTTGCAATTGAAGGTTTAAGATGTATCAAGACATCATTGCTAAATGCATATAAAGATGGGAAAAACATCAAAGCACGGACAAGTATGGCTTATGCTGCAATGATATCAGGAATTACTCTTACAAATGCCGGTTTAGGTGTAATTCATGGTTTTGCGTCTTCATTAGGTGGATTTACTGATATTCCGCATGGAAAAGTGTGTGGAACATTGATGGGTGTTACAAATAGAATGAATGTTGAGGTACTTGTTGAAGAAAATAATGATAACCTTGCTTTAAGGAAGTATGCAACCGTAGGTAAAATATTTGCAGGAGTTACAGGCAGAGATTATAAATATTATGCTGAGGCGCTTATTGATTATATCGAAGAATTAATAACAACATTCAAACTTCCAAGACTGGGAGATTTTGGAGTTAAGGTTGAACAACTTGATAAATTAATCACTGCTACCAGCCTGAAGAATAATCCGGTTTTATTAAGTAAGGAAGATTTGCGAAACATCATTCTATCCAGAATATAGATTCTTGTCCTTCACCAGCAAATAATGCTTAAATAATTGAGTATTTTTTAACAAAATTTTTCTTTATTAAGTTTATAATGTTTGTTAGATTTACATAAGATTATTAATTATTTCATAAAAAAGATTATTCAAAGTGGAGAAGAAATTTATAGCATTGATAATCATAACTTTAATGTATTGTGCTGTTGTATTTTCTCAAATAGATATTGGCATTAAAGGCGGAGTAAATATTAACTGGAACAAAACTGATGATTTTAGTAATCCTGATAATAACTATAAATTATCAACATTAAGTGACCTTAATAATGGATTTCATTTTGGATTGTTTTCTCAATTTAAACTTTTTGACGTATTACTGCAGCCGGAAGTTTTGTTTACCTCAGTTCAGGATGAGTTTAAATATGAAGATTTAAATAATAGTGAAGTTAAAAAAGTAAGACAGGAGTTTAACAAGCTTGATATCCCTGTTTTGATTTTACTGAAATATAAGGTGTTAAAAGCTGAATTTGGACCTGTTGGCAGTATATTATTAGAAGAGAAATCGTTTCTATTTGATGAGATTGATTATATACAAAAGTCCAGGATACTTTCATTAGGTTATCAGGCGGGAGTAGGACTGGATATTTCAAAATTAGCTTTTGATATCAGATATGAAGGAAATCTTACAAGATTTGGTGATTTAATAGAAATAGGAGGTGAAAAATTTGATTTTAATCCTCGATCACGACAGCTGGTTGTGGGTTTTGGCGTGTTTTTCTAAAAAAATATTA
>CBFCXR010000182.1:0-5495 GCA_965602045.1 uncultured Bacteroidales bacterium
CTTAGCTCGTTAATTCATTCCAATGGCCAGCACACAGGTATTTTTAAATTTATTTACATTACCCATAAGATCAAAGACCTCAGTATAAATAAGATATATTCCTATTTTAGCTCTATTGTTTTGTTCATTTGTGCCATCCCAGGTAAATGCCCCCTCAGTACCCAGAAGGGTATTTTTAACCAGTCTTTTTACTATACGGCCTTTAGCATCGAAGATAATAATATTTGCGATATATCCGGGATTTCCGAAATTATACAGAATATTAACAAAATCATTATAACCATCATTATCAGGAGAGAATACTTCAGGTTCTGCTATTATTTGTTTTTGGATAGATTTATAATCTATGTGCTGTGAATTTCTGTAGCCGGGAGTTGCAAATCCGTAATCCTCTGATGACGAATGCCAGTTATTCGGATCATTAGTTGGCCATTCATTATTTATTCTCTCTAAAGATACTCCTTCAGTTGAATTAAGTAATTTAAAATGCATGTTTTCAGAGTAGTGAAGTTCATCAAGAGTATTGAATTGATTATCTGTAAGAATTAAAATACCTTCATTGCTGGAAAAAGATGGTAGTTCTTTAAGCTCTATTATACTATTGATATTTGTATTTGGATATTGTTGTTGAATAACATTACTATTTGTAGTTAACACGATATATTCGCAGGGAAAAAGCAGATAGCTCTCCTTTATAATTGGATAACTGCACTTGAATTTATCTGAATACGGTTCACGCGTAGCGATATTAAAATATTTGATATCTATTGTCTTTTCTGACCTGTTATAAATTTCCAAAAAATTCTCTCCCTGCCTAAAAGGATCAAATAAAATTTCATTTATTATCAGATCAAGGCTATCTGCTGATTCAGGTAGACTAAATAATGCAGTGCTGTAATTTCCCAGGGCGTTACCCGCACAATCAGTAATTTGGCCTTGTACTGAAAGTGTATAAAGAATTTTAGCTTTAAATGATTTATCAAACTTCAGTTTTACAGATGAGAAATCAGGTGGAATGGGATTAATATTTATTGGATTACCAGTATTTTTATTAACAAAATAATTCCCATAATTAATAAGTGAAGATTTGTCTAATGACTCGTTAAAATAAACCTGAATTATTGAATCGGTAATAACTCCGATTCTTTCCAATACAGGAATATCAAAATCAGGATTAGAATCCAGTACCGAGTTTACTTTTCCCGGAGTACCTCCTTTGTAATCAGTTGATGCAGTCCAGTTATCCCTTCCCCCGCATGGATTTTCAGTATCAATCATTTCCAGTGACCAACCACCTTCAGCCTTATATTCAGTATTATACCAGTCGTCAGAGTAGCTAACTGAGTGAATTATAATATTATTATTGTTTCTTAATGTAATAGTCTCTTCTAAATTTTTTAAGCCGGGAAATCCATCATAAGGCAAGATATTCCCATATTTTATCAGGTCAGCAACATTTTCAGTTCTGGTGAGGATTAAATAATCTCCTGATCCAATAATTGAATATTTAAAGTTAACAGTTTTATCACCGATACTAATTTTCCAGTCTTTAAGGCTAATGTCATTATCGCTGTTATTATATATTTCAAGATATTCGGCTTCAGGCAGTAAAACTGATGGTGAAGGATCAGCCATTATTTCAGTAATAATAACATCGAAGGGCTGCGAGTCATTAAGTTCAGGTTTAAATTCATTTGCGGAAAGAACTTCTATGTTTGAGACTTTTGGAGGAATAGTATCATTATAGAAATATCCGGCAATAGATTGAAATGCGGAAATATCCCATTTTAACCAGGGACTTTGTAGCCTTCTTTTAAGAGAAGAATATTCCAAGTCATCTGTTTGCTGTCCCGTTAATAAGTGAGAGATTAGTAAAAAAATGACTATAAAAATTTTCATTAGTCAGATTTTATTACGAATTTTGTTTTTTAAATTAGATATTTGAGATCTTTTATACAAGAGGATATTTATTGAGTGGTTTATGTTAGTATTAAACGCAAATACAACAGAAGATTTTACTAAGCATACAAAGACTAAACATTTGAATTAGAATTCTTTGTGTATTTAGTAATTTATTGCATTTAATACTCAAGGTTGTGAATACTACTCAGTAGATATCCTTTTTTATTTGGATATTTTCATAAATAATTTATTAACATTTTAAAGTATAAAAAAATGAAAGTAGCAATAGTTGGTGTAAGTGGAGCTGTAGGCCAGGAGTTCCTGAGGGTTCTTGATAATAGAAATTTCCCTGTTGATGAATTGGTATTATTTGGTTCTTCACGAAGTGCAGGGAAAGAGTATTCATATAAGGGAAAGAGCATTAAGGTTAGGGAGCTTAAGCATAATGATGATTTTAAGGGGATTGATATTGCTCTTGCCTCTGCCGGTGCAGGTACTTCAAAAGAATTTGCATCAACAATTACGAAATACGGTGCAGTGATGATTGATAATTCAAGTGCTTTTCGGATGGATGATGATGTACCACTGGTAGTACCTGAGGTAAATGCCGAAGACTGCAGGGATATGCCCGGAAATATAATTGCAAATCCGAATTGCTCAACTATCCAATTGGTTGTTGCTTTAAAGCCGATTGAAGATTTGTCTCATATTACAAAGGTACATGTTGCTACCTACCAGTCAGCAAGTGGAGCAGGAGCTTCTGCAATGCACGAACTGGAAGAACAGACCAGGCAAATAGTTAAAGGGGAAATTCCTGAAGTAAGTAAAATGCCTTATCAACTGGCATTAAATGTTATTCCGCAGATTGATATTTTCCTTGAAAATGATTATACAAAAGAGGAAATGAAAGCACATCATGAAACAAGGAAAATTATGCACTCTGATGTTAATGTAAGCACTACCTGTGTTAGAGTACCTGTTATGAGATCACATTCCGAAGCTGTATGGTGTGAAACAGAGAGGGAATTATCAGTTGAGGAAGTTAAAGCGGCATTTGAAAAAGCAGAAGGAATAATCCTTGAGGACGATCCATCAAACAAAAAATACCCGATGCCTTTATATGCAGCCGGTAAAGATGAGGTATTTGTCGGGCGAATTAGAAAGGACCTTACAAATCCTAAAGGTATTGTTTTATGGGTAGTAGCTGATCAGATCCTGAAGGGAGCAGCATTAAACGCAGTTCAGATTGCTGAATATTTGCTGAAAGAGGATTTATTATAAACCTGTTATATAAGAGGAAGAAATATTATGGACATATTATAAGTCAAAACCAATATCACGTCTATAATATTTCTTTTCAAAATCTATGATTTCAGCATTTTTATAACAAGTACTTAAGGCATCCTTAAAAGTATTCCCATAGGAACTAATTGAAATCACTCTTCCGCCATTTGTTATTACTTTGTTATTTATCATCCGTGTTCCTGCATGGAAGGCTAAGCTATCAGAAATTTTATCTAAATTAAGTATTTCTTTACCTTTTTCATAAGAACCGGGATATCCGCCGGATACCAACATAACAGTTGCCACTGACCTTTGATCAATTTCAAATTGCTTTTCAGCCAGATTATTGTTGGCAACTCCTTCAAATAAGTCGAGCAGATCACAATTTAGTCGCGGAATAACTACTTCAGCTTCAGGATCACCCATTCTTACGTTGTATTCAACTACATAAGGTTCTCCGTTACTATTCATTAATCCAAAGTATAGGAATCCTTTGTATGGTATATTTTCATTTTTTAATCCTGTAACAGTAGGTTTAATAACTCTCTCTTCCACTTTGTTTAAAAATTCTTCATCAGCAAATGGTACGGGCGAAACTGCTCCCATGCCGCCAGTGTTTGGTCCGGTATCTCCTTCCCCGATTCTTTTATAATCTTTTGCTGACGGAAGTATTTTATACGATTCACCATCTGTTAAAGCAAAGACCGATATTTCAATTCCTTTGAGGTATTCCTCAATAACAACTGTTTTACTTGCTTCTCCAAATTTCCCCTCTAACATTAATTCTAATTCTTTACCTGCCTTTTCAATATTATCCGTAATAATAACCCCTTTGCCGGCTGCAAGGCCATCAGCTTTTAGTACATAAGGAGCGGTTAGTTCAGTAAGGTAATTAAGGCCTTCTTCAATATTGCCTTTGGTAATGCTTTTAGAGCCAGCAGTTGGTATTTTATTTCGGGACATAAACTCGTTGGCAAATTTTTTACTGCCTTCAAGCATTGCACCTCTCTTTTGCGGGCCTATAACCGGTATATTGGCCAGTTCCCTGCTATCTAAAAAATAGTCGTGAATTCCCTTCACCAGCAGATCTTCAGGTCCGACTATAACCATATTGATTTTATTTTCAACAGCAAATTTTCCTAACACTTCAAAGTCATCTGCTTTTATATCAACATTCTGTCCGACCAGTGCTGTTCCTGCATTTCCCGGCATAATAAACAACTGGCCAAGTTTTTTGCTTTGCGCGATTTTCCATGCTAATGTATGCTCCCTGCCTCCGGAGCCAATTAATAAAACATTCATAGTTTTTTTAAATAATTTGGGTTATGAAATTGAGGGGTTGAATTTAAAAGTTTTATTTTCAAATTCAATAAAAATTTAAGTTTTATGGACAGGTGCCTGTTTATTTTAGAAAATTATCAAAGGAGTATGAAATGAATACTTCATGTGAACCACTACTATGCGTTCTGATATCCGTTAAAGTAAAATCAACAGAATAACCAATTCTGAATTTATCGTATTGATATCCCAGCATAACTATAATAGCATCAGAAGTTCTGTATGACAGACCAAGCGACACCATATTCTGATAAGTTAACAATGCATTTATATCAGCCTGGAATAATCCAATTTCTATAAGTTTTAATAGTACAGAAGGTTCAATTATAAATTCTCTGTTTATCTGATAAATATAACCACCATTCAAAAAATAATGTCTTACCCTTTTTTGTTCCAGGATATCTGATTTAAGTTTAATATTTCTTTGAATCAATTGAGGTATTGCCAGGCCTACATAGTATGTTTTACCATATAAATATGTTCCGAAAGTACCATCAGGAACAATCATTTTCTCTGTACCTAAAAAGGCCTCATCCTCCTCCTCTTCAACATTAAGGTTGCTTTTATCAAGGAAATATTGATATATTTCAAAGGACAGTCCGAATGCTATTTTTGATTCAATGTTATCTAATGATAAATGGTAGGAATATGCTCCTTCAAAGCCTGTCTTTCTTTCAGGGCCGGCAGTATAATTAAATATTTTTGCTCCAACACCCATCCCGTCATAAACTTCCATATGGCCTGAAAGTGTTTGCAATGAAGGGGATTGTTTAATTCCTGCCCATAGCTTTCTGAATGAAAAAGATAAATTCATATATTCATTATTTCCTGCAGCAGCAGGATTTATATCAAAATGGTTGAGCATATACTGGCTCTGGTGAGTAAGTTGCTGTGCCGAAACCTGATAAGCAACTAATATCAGAAGTATCTTAAATAAGTATATTTTCATAATATGTTAAGCGTTATATACT
>CBFCXR010000183.1:0-5477 GCA_965602045.1 uncultured Bacteroidales bacterium
AGACGTGAAGAGATATGATTGAATTGGTTACAATTTACGTCTTTCCGCTTTTACGGTTTTGTTTTATTAATTAAGTATAAAAGAATGATGTTATCATTAAGACTTGTACTTATTACATTATTAATAAGTATATTATTTTCCTGCAAAAAAGAACAGGTTACAATTATTACTCCGGAAACCAGTTCTGCAAGAACAAAATTCGGAACTGATAAACTGGCTAACTCATTATCAGAAGCTGGATATATAGTAAATCTTAAAAGTAATCCTGAGTTGCCGTATAATGGTATTTCAATAGTAATTGGTGAAATTAACGATACATTAATTCGTGAAGTCATTAAAAAGAAAAACATTGAATTTGATAGTCTTCCGGGAGCTGAAGGTTACGCAATTGAATCAGGAAAAAATCTGATATTGATAGCAGGTGCTGATGCATCAGGTACGTTATACGGATGTTTTGATTTATCTGACTGGATTAAAGAAAAAGGTAAATTGCCTGCATATATGCAAATACATGATGAGCCTGAAATGGTGTTGCGGGGTACCTGCATAGGTTTGCAGAAAACCACGTATTTACCGGGCAGAGATGTTTATGAATATCCATATACTCATGACAATTTCCCATGGTTTTACGATAAAGATTTATGGATTAAATATTTGGATATGCTTGTTGAGAACAGGATGAATTCGCTTTATTTATGGAACGGGCATCCTTTTGCTTCACTTGTAAGATTAAAAGATTACCCATATGCCGTGGAGGTTGATGACGTTACTTTTGGAAAGAATGAAGAGATTTTCAGGTTTTTAACCGAAGAAGCTGATAAACGTGGCATTTATGTTATTCAGATGTTTTATAATATTATTGTCTCAAAACCATTTGCTGAAAAACACGGACTTGAAACACAGAAAAGAAGCCGTCCTATTATTCCCGTTATTGCCGATTATACACGCAAGTCGATTGCTGCATTTGTGGAAAAATATCCTAATGTGGGACTGATGGTTGCATTAGGTGAAGCAATTAATACTGACGAAGATGATGTAAAATGGTTTACTGAAACTATTATTCCCGGCGTAAAAGATGGATTGGCAGCTCTTGGCAGAACTGACGAACCTCCTCTTATACTGAGAGGGCACGATACAAAAGCTGAATTAGTTGTGAAAGCAGCCCTGCCGGTATATAAGAATTTATATACAACACACAAATACAATGGAGAATCATTAACTACCTATGAACCCCGAGGCTCTTGGGCTCAAATTCATCAGGATTTAAGCAGTCTGGGCTCAGTGCATATTGCCAATGTTCATATTTTAGCAAACCTGGAACCTTTCAGGTACGGTTCACCGGATTTTATTCATAAATCAGTTAAAGCCATGCATGGGATTCTCGGAGCAAACGGGCTTCATCTGTATCCTCAGGCTTCTTATTGGGACTGGCCTTTTACGGCGGATAATAATTCGCCCAGATTGATACAGATTGACCGGGACTGGATCTGGTACCAGGCATGGGGCAGATATGCATGGAACTGTAACCGTGACCGTAATAAGGAAATTAATTATTGGACAAACAAGTTAGGTGATTATTATGGTTGCAGTAAATACGGAAGTGATATATTAAATGCCTATGAACAGGCAGGAGAAATTGCACCGAAACTATTACGGCGTTTCGGCATTTCAGATGGAAACAGGCAAACATTATTATTGGGAATGTTTATGAGCCAGCTTGTTAATCCATATAAATGGAGAGTTTACAGTAATTTCTATACTTCTAATGGTCCTGAAGGTGAAATTATTATAGATTATGTAAAAAAAGAATGGGAGAAAAAACCACATGTCGGTGAAACTCCCCCACAGATTATAAAAGAGGTTGTTAAACATGGAAAAATCGCGGTTGAATCAATAGAAAAAGCCTCACCGTATGTAAAAAGCAATAAAAAGGAATTTCTTAGATTGAAAAATGACATTTACTGCTACCAGGCATTGGCAAATTTCTTTGCTGAAAAAGTTAATGCTGCCCTGTTAGTGTCGAGGTACAAGTATTCGAAAGATATAGCTGATCTGGACAAAGCTGCTTCATTCCTCGAAAAAAGTGTAGAGTATTACTGTCAACTGGTAGAGTTGACACAGGAAAGTTATTTATATGCCAACAGTATGCAAACCAGACAAAGAAGAATCCCTATTGGCGGGGACGAAGGTGAAAATAAAACATGGTCTGAACTATTGTATCATTACCGGATAGAACTGGGCAATTTTAAAAGAAATATTCAGCATCTTAAATCATCAGATGCCGGGATTCCTGTTCAGAGAATTAATGAACCGTTAATCCCTGTTTCGGTAAAACTGCTTGATAAAGATGTAAGCCTTTTCCCGGCAAGTAAAAATATAAAGGTTTATACTGATAAAGATTATACAATCCGCGATTATGCAAGTGAACTTAAAAATTTACGCGGAGTTAAATGTTCTTTTGAGAAGCAAAGAAACGTAGGGACAACTATACATTTCAGGAATGAGAATCCTGTAAAGATACTTGTAGGTTACTTTAACGGCCATAGCCGGAAAATATTACCCGCACCCGACCTGGAAACCAATGCAAATGCCAATGACCGGCAACAGGCTGATATAAAAATTGCTAATGCAATAGATATCCCTGGTCTTTATCCTGTTAACATTTATTCTTATACTTTCGGCGCAGGTGATAATGTTTTGGAACTGGGAAAAGGAATAGTATTAATACTCGGATTTATCGATGCCGGCAGGAAGATTTCTTTCCATGATGCCGGTTTGGGAGGAGAGGAGAATATAGAAGGTATTGACTGGCTTTTTTACTAAAAGTATAGAATGGTACAACAGCAGAATTGTAAGATCATTTGATTATAACCTGTAAAATTTTCACCGGATGAAAAAATTTAACAGCCTGCTTAAAGATTCACAATCAACAGAGGTTATACCTGTACAACCTGAAGAATTTGATTTCGATGAATATAAAGCTTATGCTGATAAATTAAATATAAAATGTGATGCATTTTGGAAGGCAGAGTCCGGTGTAATGGTTTATCGCCGAATGCGTGTTGGTGAATGCTTCTCCTATGGCTGCAGGGATATGAAGAAATCCCTGGAATATCAGCTGGGTGCTCTGAAGAAGAGTATTAATTTTAAAGCTGACATTCCTAATTTTTTGGAGCCCTGGTATGGTATTGGAACAATAGCAAGCGCTTATGGAGGTGATTATATATGGCCTCCCGGAAATGCTCCTGCCATGAAACCTGCCTTTGGTTCGATTGACAAATTGCTGGAATATACACCAAATGAAGTTAAAAATACAAGTATCGGCCGCCACACTCTTAATATGATCGACTATTTTATGGAAATAACCGGGGGTAAGTTACCTGTGTCACTTACTGACACGCAATCACCGCTGAATATTGCAGGATATCTTCTTCCACTGGACCGGTTTTTTATCGATTTTGTAATGAAGCCTGAAAAAGTGCTCAAACTTTTTGACATTATTGCTGATTTATCGATAGCTTTCAATAATGAACAGCTTAAAAGAATCGATAATGCATTAGTACTTCCCGGTCATGGATTTGCATCTTCAACTCAATGGAGTGGACTGGGAATGAGTGATGATAACGCAATTATGATCTCACCTGAACAGTATCTTGAAATTGCAAATCCGTCAGCCGTGAAAATTTGCAGTTTTTTTGGCGGGTACGGTTTCCATTCATGCGGTGACTGGTCAGGATGGATTGATTCTGTACTTAATATCAAAGATATACGAATGGCTGACGGTGCTTTTTCGAGTGAAACTGATCCCAACGCAATTAGCAATCTGGAGGCCTATCATCGTTTTGCAGGTACAGGAGTTGTGCTTAATGCTCGTATTGTTGGCGATCTTAAAACTATTGAACAGCAGGTAAAGCGTCTATGGGTGCCAGGGATGAAACTTGTGGTTGTTACTTATTGCTCAACCTATAACGAACAAAACAGGGCTTATGATTTAATTCATCAGATTTGTTGTTGAACGTGGATTTGAATTATGCAGGATGTTTATCCTAAAAACGGGGATAGTTAATATTATATATATTAGAGAAATTTAAGAAAACGATTATGTCTTGTTGAATATAGAAACTTAAATTATTAAATAATCTTAAGATATTTCAATACCGGATTATGAGGAATAAAAAGATTGGAAATTACAGATGGCGGGTAATTGCCCTGCTTTTTTTTGCAACCACTATCAACTATATTGACAGGCAGGTACTGGGAATCCTGGCTCCTCAGTTACAAACTATATTTGAATGGTCGGAATCTGATTATAGTTTAATAATAATGGCCTTTCAGGCAGCTTATGCTATTGGCTTACTTTCCATGGGACGATTGCTTGATAAGATAGGCACAAAAGCAGGCTATATTATTGCTATTACAATATGGAGCATAGCCGCCATGTTTCATGCTGTAGCAAGGAGTGTCTTTTCATTCGTACTGGCTCGATTTTCTTTAGGTATTGGCGAATCGGCGAACTTTCCTGCAGCAATTAAAACAGTCGCCGAATGGTTCCCAAAGCGTGAACGGGCATTGGCAACAGGTATTTTCAACTCAGGGACTAACATAGGGGCAATAATTACACCCCTGATTGTTCCCTTTATAGCCTTGAAATGGGGTTGGCAGTGGGCCTTTATCAGTACAGGAGCACTGGGTTTCATCTGGTTGATATTCTGGTACTTATTTTATAAGAGGCCGGAGATAAATACCCGTCTTAAACCAAACGAGAGGAAATATATCTTGCAGGATGGTGATGTAATTTCAAAGAGTGTGCCATGGGTAAAAATATTTCCTCACAGACAAACATTGGGTATATGCCTGGCACGTTTTGTAACTGATCCTATATGGTGGTTCTTTTTATACTGGCTTCCAAAATTTTTAAATACTAATCATGGTATCGATCTGAGAAACATCGGATTACCTTTAATAATTATCTATTTAATTTCTGATGGAGGTTCGATAACAGGAGGGTGGCTATCCTCATTTTTTATCAGGCGCGGGAAAGATCCTGTAGCTGCACGTAAACTTGCAATCCTGCTGCTTGCCCTTCTGGTTGTTCCTATCTTTTTTGCATCCATAACAGCCAATTTGTGGATGGCTGTTGCATTAATAGCCATGGCAACCTTTGCCCATCAAGGGTATGCCGCTAACATTTTTACTATCGTTTCTGATATTTATCCTAAGGAAGCAGTGGGTTCGATGATAGGACTGTCAGGTTTTGCCGGTGCCGTTGGGGGAGTAGTTTTTTCCTTTCTGGTCGGATTGATCCTGGAACTTACCGGCAGTTACTATATTGTATTCGGAATTGCAAGTATAGCCTACATTCTTTGTTGGCTTGCACTGAAACTGTTTGTGCCGGACAACAGGACCATTGTTATTGTATCAAAATAAAAGCGTAAAATATAATAGATGAACTTTATATAAAAACCGGTTAAAATGAA
>CBFCXR010000184.1:0-5382 GCA_965602045.1 uncultured Bacteroidales bacterium
CAGATCTTAAAACAAAATGTAAATTACCCCGGTTTCATGATACTTTTCCGGTTAAGGTTATCCGGATACTGCTAATTATTTTGATTTCTACAGCATGTTTGGTTTCAGCAGAAGAAAACCCCCGGGTTTTTGTGCTTACAGATATAGAAAATGAACCCGATGATGCCATGTCGATGGTTCGTTTTTTGGTGTATGCCAATAATTTCGATATAGAAGGATTGGCAGCTACTACTTCTATCCATCAACGCAAAAAAGTGGCTGCTTATCGTATCCGGGAAATCGTTGAAGCCTATAGCAAAGTTAGGGATAACCTGGAGAAGCATGAATCCGGTTTCCCCACGGGAGACTACTTAAAATCAATAATAACAGAAGGGCTTCCCGAATATGGAATGGAAGCGGTAGGAATAAGGTAAAGACTCTCCCGCCTCGGAATTATTAATTGAAACAGTTGACAAGAAAGATCCAAGGCCTTTATGGGTAACTGTTTGGGGTGGCCCGAATGTATTGGCACAAGCCCTGTGGAAAGTAAGGCAAACACGCTCTGATGATGAGGTTAAAAAATTCGTATCCAAACTTCGCGTATATGCCATTTCTGATCAGGATGACAGTGGCCCATGGATTCGCAAAGAATTTCCCGAATTGTTTTATATCGTAAGTCCCGGATTTAATCATGGGGGTGCTTATCATCACGCCACATGGAGTGGTATCAGCGGGGACTTTTTTCATGCACGGTGTGACGGTGCCAATTTTAGCATTGTCTCCAACGAATGGCTGGATAGATATATACGAAGAAAAGGCCCTTTAGGTGCAGAATATCCCCGTTGGGAATATTTAATGGAAGGCGACTCTCCTTCATTTATGTTCTTAATCAGTAATGGTTTAAACAATCCTCAACATCCTGACTGGGGTGGCTGGGGTGGCCGTTATGAGTTTTACACTCCGAGAATGCGCAAATGGCACCTTTATCCTGAAAGCAGACCAATCTGGACCAATGCTGAAGACGAAGTAATGGGCGTTGATGGCCGGTGGCACCTGGGCAATCATGAGACCATCTGGCGTTGGAGGGAAGCTTATCAGAACGATTTTGCTGCAAGAATGGATTGGACGACCAAAGAATACGAAAAAGCCAACCACCCTCCCATACCCAAATTTGACCACGAAACTCATCTGGTTGCCAAAAAGGGAGAACTCGTGAAGTTAATCGCTAATGAGTCAAGTGACCCTGACGGGGATGCCCTTTCTTTTGAATGGTTCTTTTATAAGGAAGCCGGGTCGTTTCCTGTTTCAAGTGCACGCAGTGGCCAACCGGTTACGATTCAAAACTTTGATCAACCTGAAGCCTGGTTTACGGTTCCGGTCAAACGTATCATGCCTCCCGGTACAGGGACAATGCATATTATTCTGGCGGTTACCGACCATGGATCACCACGTTTAACTCGCTACCAACGTGTCATTATAACAGTAATGCAGTAACATTTACAATTAATTTCTATAAAATTTGTTGAAATTTCTATTATTATTATATATTTGCGTTTATAATCAAATCAAATAATTATAAGCTAAAGAATTGTAAAAAATGAAACTTTTTTTCATTTCTGTTTCTCTTTCCTGGAAAAATATAATAATAATGGAATTATATACCAATATTTATGGTTGAATCACAATAACTTATACTTTATATTAATATTTTAGATTAAGATTAATTGAAAAACAAAAATTATTTAAAAACAAATCATATTGCATTTTTTCAAATTACGATTATTAACTATTAATCTAATTCTATGAGAAAAAAAAATAACTCTAAATGGTATTCGCCTGTATTATTTATAATAATACTCTTGGCATGCTTAGGCAATACCTGGTCTCAGACAAGTGTAACAGGTAAGGTGATTGACGGAGAAACAAACGAGCCTTTACCGGGAGTAAACATTATTATTGAAAACTCCACCGTGGGTACTGTTACCGGTATTGACGGTGTTTACGAACTAGAGGTACCTTCAGATCAGGTTACACTGGTTTTTTCATTTATTGGTTATCTGTCAGAAACTATTGAAGTAGCTGGCAGGTCAGTTATCGATATTCTACTTGTTCCTGAATTACAATCACTGGATGAGGTTGTGGTAGTAGGATACGGTACAATGAAACGTAGTGATTTGACCGGATCAGTGGTATCAGCAAAATCAGACGATTTAAAAACCCTTAAATCAAACAATGTGCTGGAGTCACTTCAGGGTAGAATGCCGGGTGTTTCTATTCAGGCAAAAAGTGGAAGGACTGGTGACGGTGTAGACATCAGTATTCGTGGTGAACGTTCGCTTAAGGCCGGTAACAAACCCTTGATCATTCTTGATGGGATACCCTATGGAGATGATATTGATTTAAACCCTGCAGAAATTGAATCTGTCGAAATTCTGAAAGATGCAGCATCAACTGCAATTTATGGTGCACAAGGTGCAAATGGTGTAATACTTATTACTTCAAAAAAAGGTGAAATCGGTGAAGCAAAAGTTTATGCCCATGTATACCAGGGTGTTTCTCAACCAACTCAGCATATACCCTGTCTGGAACGAGACGGATATATTAAGGCGGCAGAAGATGCTTTAAGAATGTCACTTTGGAAAGATGGTGCAGACTGGGATTCAACTGCAGGACTAGATCCGTATAATTTTCTGTATGATGTAAAAGAACAGGAAGGTTATGTATTAGGTACAAACACCGACTGGCAGGACCTTCTCCTTAAACAAGGTAAGCAGGGCGATTATCTTATTGGAATTAGGGGTGGAAATGAAAATGTTAAATTCAATACTTCTGTCGACTATTATAATGAAGAAGGAGTAGTGCTTAACGATGCATTTAACAGGATAACATTCAAAGCGAATATTGATGCAAAGATTAATAAAAGGATCAGTGCCGGTGCCAGTACCTTAATTTCTCATAAAAAAAGAGAAGGTATTAATATATCCTTTGGACATTCGATGGGTCTAATACCCCTGGTTTCTCCCTATGATAGTTTGGGTGTGGAGCAATACAGGCCCTATACTAGTAAACCAAGAATAAATCCTTCCGTTGCGGCAAAACGTGATAAAGAGGAATTATTAAAAACAAGGATCTTCTCTATCCTCTATGTTAATATAAACCTTGCTGAGGGTTTGGATTTCAGGTCAAATGGTGGTGTTGATTTAAAATATGAAAGTCATGGTAGAATGGTTCCCCCAAAAGATGTCACGGAATCGCAGATTTTAACAGTATCAGAAGATAGTACCGATTACAACTATACAGTAAGTAATGTATTAAGCTATAATAAAGATTTTGGTAAACTTTCTGCAAACCTTATGGCAGGAAATGAAATACAATTCAGGAGATATATAAGAATGAGGACCGAAGGGACCGGGATGCCTTTCGAAAACAAACTGTGGTACAGCCTTGGAGATATTCCACAAGAAACTTTAAAAGTTTCAAGTAAATTTGAACAAACAACGCTATTATCATATTTCTACAGGATCGGTTTTAATTACAATGATCTCTTGTTATTGAATTTATCCGGCAGACATGATGGGGCATCGCGATTGGCGCCCGGACACAAATGGGCATTTTACCCTGCAGCTAGTGGAGCTGTTAGGTTAAGTAATTTAGACTTTATGAAAGATATATCTGTTATTAGCGATATGAAATTAAGGTTATCTTATGGACAGTCTGGAAACTTCTCTGTTGATCCATATTTAACCAGCCCGTTATTAAGTAACCTTCTTTATGTAGAATATGGAAGACCTTCGGTTGTGGTAAATGAGAATGGAGTTCCTTTGAATAATGCTTCAGGTGCACAGGGATACAGAAGTAGTGATAATCTCCCGGATGCTAGCATGACATGGGAAAGGACCACGGAATACAATATTGGTCTTGACCTTGGATTGATTGACAACAGAATTTATGCTTATATTGATGCGTTTAAAACAATCACCGATGGTTTCTTACTTCCGGTAACGGTGTCTTTATCAAGTGGATTTGACAATACAACCAAAAATATTGGTAAAGGAGAAACCTGGGGAATTGAGGGATTATTAAAAACAGTGATTATTAATAGCAAAGATCTGAACTGGACAGTTCATACCACACTTTCAGCCAGTAAAAACAAATTGATCGAAATTGCTGAAGGTACTTACGAAGATCGTTCACAAGACTGGATCGTAGGACAACCTTATTTCAGTCACGAGATTAGACTTAATACAGACACATGGATGATTTATGATTTTGACGGGATATGGCAAGCTACACCGGAAGATTCAGCTTTATTTAATCACTACAATGAAACCAGTGCAACTACATTTTGCCCCGGAGAAATTAAAGTGAAAGACAAAAATAAAGATGGGATTATTAATGTACATGACAGGGTTCTATATAATGATATGCCCAAATTGATGGGTAGTATAGAAAGTAGTATATCTTATAAAGGCCTGGCTTTATCTTTCAATATTTATGGAAAATATGGTAATACCATTAGAGCTACTGCGTATAATCTAAAACCCAGATTATATGATAACATGTTGGACATGGATTACTGGACTCCTGATAATCCTACTAATGAATGGCCGTATGTTTGGTCTGATGCAGATGAAAGAGGACTTCAGAACCAGTACATACTCCGTTTTACCGATGGTTCATTTATAAAAATGAAACATATAACATTGTCTTATGAAGTCCCTGAAAACTTGATATCGAAAGCAAAATTAAGTTCATTGGAAGTATATGGAAGTGTTAAAAATCCTTTCTTGATATACAGTGACTTAATGCCTGGACTTGATCCGGAAAGAAGTGGTTCGGTAAACTTCCCATTATCCAGGTTATTTTTAATTGGAATAAATGTTGAATTTTAATTTAATAAAGCAATGAAAAAAATTAAATATATAATAATACCAATTCTCGCACTTTCATTATTTTCCTGTGGAGAAAAATTCCTGGAGGAAGTCGATTATTCCGGAACAAACTCAACTATCATTTTTGATTCGGAAGACGGGTTTGAAGCAATGATGAATGGTGCGTACGTTACACTGCGGGCATTGTATGGAAAAGAAAATTTCTGGGATTTTACTAGCTCAGGAACCGACCTTTATACACATGGAGCTGATGCCAGGGGTTTATCATTCTGTAATTATACAGGCTGGAACTCAGGGGAAACACCAGACAGGTTAAGGTATGTGTGGCGTGAACTATACAAATCGCTTAATCACAATAATCTGTTATTAAGTAAACTTGATGATGTTCCATTTGAAAGTCCTGTAACCAGGAAGGTTCGTGAAGGTGAAATTAAATTCCTGAGGGCGCATACACTATATTGGATTGTTGAAATCTGGGGTGGTGTCCACCTGTCAACTGAGTATGTGAATA
>CBFCXR010000185.1:0-5377 GCA_965602045.1 uncultured Bacteroidales bacterium
TAAATTTCATTACTAAAACATTAAATTTATAATTTGCTTATATACTAATGATGGAACGTGGATTTTGAAAAAGGTTGCGATTATAGGATCAGCAGGAATACCAGGACGCTATGGTGGATTTGAAACATTGGCTCAGAATCTTGTTCAGAAGCTAAACTCACAATTTATCTTTGTTGTTTATTGTTCAAAGAAATTATATAATAAACAAGAGAGATTAAAAAGTCACAAATATGCCGAATTGATATATCTTCCTTTAAATTCAAATGGCGTCCAGAGTATATTATATGATATTATATCTGTCATTCATGCCATTAGAAAAGTTGATGTCCTTTTAATTCTTGGAGTATCAGGTTGCTTAATACTTCCTTTTATAAAATTATTTTCCCGTAAAAAAATTATAACTCATATCGACGGGCTTGAATGGAAGAGAAGTAAATGGAATCTGCCGGTAAAATTGTTTCTTAAATTATCTGAGATTATTGCAATCAAATATTCCAATAAAATTATCGCTGACAATGATGCTATAAAAGATTACATTAAAAACAAATACAATTTAGTAGCTGACTTAATTGAATATGGCGGTGATCAATTATCATTGCTCCCGGATAAAACTAATAATAATAATAACCGGATACATGACATTAAAAATCCTTATGCTTTAACCATAGCCAGGATTGAACCTGAAAATATGATACATATTATTTTAAATACATTTTTAAATATTACTTCAAAGAATATCGTAATCATTGGCAACTGGAAAAACAGCAGGTACAGCAGAAAACTATATAAAAGATATAGTCATTACTCAAATATTTTTTTATATCATGCAATATACGACCAGAATTTACTCAATTTATTACGTTCAAATTGTGAGGTTTATATTCATGGACATAGTGCCGGAGGAACGAATCCGGCACTGGTTGAAACAATGTATGCCGGGAAACCGGTAATAGCTTATGATGTTGTATATAACAGAAAAACAACATCTGGCAGAGCCTTATATTTCAAAAATTCAAATGATTTGGCTAATATTATTAAGAACAAGAACAAACAGATATTTTATCGAATTCAAAAACATATGAAAGAACTGGCTGAGGTTAAATATAAGTGGGAAATTATATCAGCGAAATATGCTGAATTGTTTTCATAAATTATTGAAACTTATTTTAGGATTAATCAATTTTTATCACAAAGTAAATCCTGGTGAGTTAATAAAACTCTTATTAGTAACCGGTGTAAACTACATATTTTTGCTCATATTAAATTTAATTTATAAAAAGACTTATTTTAGCGAAGCATGACAGACTAATAAATTGTAATATATTTTTGATTATAAAGGGACTGATGGACAGATTAAGATTTACTTTATTCTTGTTATTGCTATGTGCTTTTGCTCTAAGAGCTCAAATTCAGTATCAGGGTAAGCCGGTTAAATTAAACTACCCGGGAATGAAAGTTATTCCTGTAATTGAATTACAGACTATTGAAGTTAAGGAAGCGTTATTTGCAGTGGGGGATAAAGAGTCAAGGTTAAAACCTGATAAGTTTGCGCATATTAGAAAAGTAAATTATGATTA
Source organism: uncultured Bacteroidales bacterium (assembly GCA_965602045.1). Classification (GTDB taxonomy): domain Bacteria; phylum Bacteroidota; class Bacteroidia; order Bacteroidales; family UBA10428. Next base: position 1,578 of record CBFCXR010000185.1, read on the forward strand.
TAAAGATTATGGAGTATGGGATACGCTTGATAATGGCATGAGATTTTGGCGATTAGGGATTTATTCAAAAGGAGCGTATTCATTAAACATTATTTTTAAGGAATATAATGTGGCCGGCGGGATTAAAGTTTTTATTTATGATCAGCTTCAAAAAAATATCCTGGGTGCCCTGACATCAAAAAATAACAAAGCAAGCGGTATTCTTGCTACTTCACCCATATACGGAGATTTTATTTACGTTGAGATGCAGGTTCCGGAATTTGTCATAGATCCCGGAAAACTAAAAATAGGACAGGTGGGTATAGGATATGATGATCACTCTGGGAAATCCAGGCTTAAGGATAAATGGTACGGAACATCAGGATCATGTAATGTAGATATTAATTGTATTGAAAATCCGGAGATTCAGAAGATTAAAAATTCCGTATGCCGTATTGTTTATTCAGGAAAAGAAAGATGTACCGGTACGCTGATTAACAATGTAAACAATAGTGGCCGGCCATTTGTATTAACTGCTCAACATTGCCTTAGTACCGATTATCTGGCCGAAACAGCAATTTTTTACTTTGAATATGAAAGCCCCTATTGTGGAGGGCCTGATGGGAAAATTCTGAAATCAGTTTCAGGTAGTAACCTTATTGCGACCACTGATAATAAACTTGATTTTTCCCTTGTTGAATTAAGTGTTAATCCCCCTTTCAGCTACAGACCGTTTTATGCTGGCTGGAAGAATTTGAATACACCTCCTGCAAATTCATACTCTATTCATCATCCTCAGGGTGATGTAAAAAAAATCTCATTTGATGATGATGAAGCAACAACAGGTAATTTCGGGGAAGGTTATAACGATAATACACATTGGTTAATAAGTGATTGGGAAACAGGAACTACCGAGAGGGGCTCTTCAGGCGGACCATTATTTGATCAGAACGGGAGACTAATTGGTACATTATCCGGCGGAGATGCCGATTGTGAATTATCAATAAATGATTATTATCAAAAATTTTATAATTCATGGGATGATTATGAGGAAAAAACGCAACAGTTAAAATATTGGATTGATCCCCAAAATACAGGAGTTCATTTCATTGATGGATTTGATCCTTTTGAATCAATCTGGTTAACAGGTGATACAATTTCAAATATTGAAGAAGGTGATAACCTGGTACTGCTTGAAGGAAATCTTGACTGGGGATATCTGTCAGGGCATAATTCCGATTCGATTCAGCTTTTTGCAGAAAAATTTAATATCTCAGGAAAAAAAAATGTATTTGGAGTTATTTTAAATGTTGCGTCGCTTAATTATTCAAGTAATTCATTTAAGATTACTGTTATAATCTGGAATGGAGACACGCAACCTGAGCAGGCAATCACACAGCATGAAGTGAACCTGGTTGATTTGTTGCCAAATGAATTGAATTTTATTGAATTTGACTCCATAGTAACTGTAAACAATGCCTTTTATATGGGTTATCAATTAGAGTATAATAATCCGTTGGATACTTTTTCCGTATTTATGAGTGAAAACAGCAACGGAATAAATACTGCTATGGTATATTATGATGGACAGTGGATGCCTGTCAGTGAATTTACTATAGGTAATATTTCATCATCATTTGATATCCGTCCGCTAATATTTGATTCTATTAGCAATTATTACAGGTATGATACCACTCTGTTAACAGGTGAGATAAAAATTACACCTGTTGTGGCAAGAAATGTTGTACAAGTTGAATTATACGAGTGGCCCAAACAGGAAGTATTAATCAATATTTTTTCATTAAACGGACAATTGATGGATGCTCAATTGTTTAACTATCCTGATAGATTAATTGAATTTGATATAGGGGAATTAAGAAACGGGATATATATAATGCAGGTTCTTTACAAATATTTTGTGGTTTCTGAAAAGTTGCCAATATTAAGATAATATGAACTTTAATACGAATTAATTATTATGTCATTATGAAATGTAGTAAATTAGTTTTAAGAAAAAAGTGTTGCTATGAGCTTATTTAATCAAATCAAGAGTATTAAAATTCTAATTGCTTTAGGCATTTTTGTTAACCAGGCTGTGATTCAAAATATTTATTCGCAAGATATCACAAGGTATCTGGAAATCAGAGGTCATACCGAATTAAGAATGAAACCTGTTTCAAAGGCGACGATTGAGCTTTATGACGGTAATACAAAGGTTAAAACGTTACAAACCGGAGCTGGTGGTAGTTTTTCATTTAAACTTGAGATGAACAAAGAATATATAGTTGCAGTTTCCAAAAAAGGGTACGTGCATAAAAAAATAAAATTTAATACAAAAATTCCCGATGAAGAACTTGGTATTTGGGTAAGAGAATTTGCAATCGGACTTGTTGAATATTGTGAAGGAGTTGATTATTCGATTTTGGATGAACCTGTTGATGTAATAAAATACAGTGTTAGAAAAAAAGATTTCGAATCTGACAAAACTTTTGTTTATAAGATGAAAACCAGGTTAGAAAATCTGATGATTAATATTGATCAATGTCATATCGACAAGTATAACGATCTTTTAGATAAAGCTGATAAGCTATTTAAAGAGAAGTCATATGAGGAGGCAAGGAAAGAATATAAGGCGGCTAACGAAATTTTTCCGGAAGAAAAATACCCGGCAAACCAGATAAGTAAGATTAATTCCAATATTGGAAAGGAAAAGAATATCGATGATTTGTATAATAATACTATTACTGAGGCAGACGCTTTATATACTCAAAAAAGATACGATGAAGCCTTGCTCAAATATAAGGGAGCATTAACTCTCAAACCTCAGGAAACATACTCAAAACAAAAAATAAATGAGATAGAATTGTTGGCTACCCAACTTAATGCGGAAAAACAAGCCAAAAGTGATGCTGATACTAAATATAATAGTCTGATTGTTAAAGGAAATTCTGCTTTTGCCGCACAAAATTATACACTGGCCAAACAAATGTATTCACAGGCTTCGGAAATAAAACCTGGTAATATCTATTCTTCATCCAAAATAAGAGAGATAGATGCGTTAATAGCAAAGAAAGCCGAAACTGAAAGTAAAGAACAAGAGGTTAAAAAAGAATTTGATATTAACGTAGCACAGGCTGACAATCTGTTAAAAGCAAATAACCTGGTGCAGGCAATGGACGTTTATAAGAAAGCGTTGCTCCTTAGACCTCATGAGTCATATCCCAGGGAAAAAATTGCAGAAATTGAGCAAAAGATTAAAGATGAGCAGGAAGCCGGTGAAAAAGCTAAAAGTAGTGCAACTGACAAGGAATACCGCGCAGCATTAGCTCAGGCAGATAATTACTTTAAATTAAAGGAATATGATGCTGCAAAGTCATGGTATAGTAATGCTATTTCAGTTAAGCCCTCTGAAACATATCCAAAACAGCAGATAGACAGGATAAATAATTTAGTTGTTGCAGAACAGGCAAGAAATAAACAGGCTATTGAAGAGGGTTATAAAAAAGCAATCTCCGCAGGTGAGAGCTATATAACTGCACAGCAATATAACCAGGCTATTCAGGAGTTTCAAAGGGCACTTACATTTAAGCCCGGTGATGCCTATTCTAATAACAAAATATCTGAAATTGACAGGTTAATTGAAAACAAGTCACAAAGGATTGCTGCTGAAAGTGCAAAAAATGAACAATACCTGACCGCTGTTAAAAAAGCTGATGGTTTGTTTCAGATGAAAGATTATGATGCTGCAAAGACAGAGTATAATAAAGCTATTTCAGTTAAGCCCTCTGAAACATATCCAAAACAGCAGATAGACAGGATAA
>CBFCXR010000186.1:0-5356 GCA_965602045.1 uncultured Bacteroidales bacterium
TGATGTTGATAACAGTACTGATACTTATGATACTGTTGAATGGCTTCTGAAAAATATCAGACATAATAATGGAAGAGTCGGACTTTGGGGAATTTCATATCCGGGATTTTATGTATCATCAGGAATATTAAATTCTCATCCTGCTATTAAGTGCGCGAGTCCACAGGCACCTATCGCAGATTGGTTTATTGGGGATGACATCCATCATAACGGTGCTTTTGCATTGTTATCAGCATACAATTTTTTTGAGATATTTGGACAAGCAAGGAATGAATTAACAAAACAATGGCCTGATGTTAAAAGATATCCTGTAAAAGATGCATATAATTTTTTTCTGAATGCGGGGCCTGTAAATGAGATGGATGACAAATATTTTAATGCTGAAGTGCCTTTTTGGGATAGTATAATTATACATGGAACTTATGATAAATTTTGGAAATCCAGGAATACACTACCGAATTTACTTAATATAAAATCCCCGATACTAACAGTTTGTGGCTGGTTCGACGCCGAAAATCTTTACGGAAGCATAAATACTTACCAGTCAATTGAGACCAATAATCCGGAGATATATAATATATTTATAGTTGGGCCCTGGATTCATGGAGGCTGGGCACGTACTCCGGGAGATAAACTGGGCCAAATTGATTTTGGAAGTAAAACGTCTGATTACTACAGTCAGGAAGTAGAATTGAAATTCTTTAATTATTTTTTAAAGGACAAAGGTGAATTAAATTTTCCGGAAGTGATGGCTTTTGAGACCGGTTCAAATATATGGAAGAAATATGAAAAATGGCCGCCTGAAAATTCTTACTATAAAAGCCTCTATTTCCATGAAAATTGTGAGTTAAAATTTTCAATGCCTGAAACCGCAGGTTTTCAATATGATGAATATTTAAGTGACCCGGATAATCCTGTACCATATACAAATGTATACCATAGCTCAAACCTTTTTTATAACAAGGAATATATGGTTGAAGATCAAAGGTTCGCTGCATCGAGACCCGATGTTATTTATTACCAAACAGATGCACTTGATGAAAATATAACTATTGGTGGCCCTGTACAGGCAGAACTTTATATATCAACAACCGGTACTGATGCTGACTGGATAGTTAAAATAATAGATGTTTTTCCTGACACAATAATAAAATTCAGACAAAGGAATCCTGAAACATCAATGGCCGGATTCCAGATGCTGGTTCGGGGAGAAATATTAAGGGGCAAATTCAGAAACAGTTATGCGAAACCGGAGCCGCATATATCAGGAAAGGTTGAAAGAATATCATTTGAATTGCAGGATATAAATCATACATTCAAGAAAGGCCATAAAATAATGGTTCAGATACAAAGTAGCTGGTTCCCTTTATTTGACAGGAATCCACAAAAATTCTGTGATATTTATAATGCTACTGAAAAAGATTATCAAAAAGCAACTCAGCGAATCTACCGTTCAAAAAATTATCCGTCAAATGTCATTCTAAATATTATAAAATAAAGGCTATTTACTAATAAATGAGTAATCAACAACTTAAATGGGATGCAAAGTTATACCAGGATAATTCTTCTTTTCAATTTAATCTTGCTTTAATTGCAATAAAGAAATTGAAACCGGGAGGCAGGATGAGAATACTTGATATCGGATGTGGAAATGCTGTTGTAACAATGGAGTTAGCAAAGCATGTACCTGAAGGAGAGATTGTTGCGATTGAAATTTCACCGGATATGTATAGTAAGGCACTTGAAAATATCAGGGGAGAAAAGTTTACAAACATAAATGTTATTAACCTGGATGCATTTGAAATAAATTATAACTGTGAATTTGATGCGGTATTTTCAAATTCGGCAATACATTGGATTTATGATCTTGAAAAGATGTACAATAAGATATACAAAGCATTAAAGAATAAAGGGAAAATTATGATTCAAACAGCTTTGAAAGAGAATAATCCTCTTATGGATGCTGTCTATAAATTGCTGGATGAACCTGAGTTTAAGGAATATTTTAAAAACTTAAGCTTACCATGGCGGTTTCTAACAGAAGGTGAAACACGACATGTATTGAAAGATAATAAATTTGATAATATAGTTGTTGAACCGTATGTTTTTAAAGCTGAATTTGAGGGTCTGAAGAAGTTTACTGATTTTTTAAAATCCGCAGCATTAATTCCTTATTTATCAGTAATGCCTGAGGAGAAACATGGGATGGTGATAAATAAATTCCTGAAGTTATATTTTGAAATGAAAAAATCAGATCAACTAATGGTTGAAATGACCAGGGTTTATATCAGGGCGGAAAAGAAAAAAGTATTATGAAATAATTTCAAAACTTTATACTTTTGCAGGACATTTTGCCCCGTGGTGTAATTGGGAACACGTCTGACTCTGGATCAGAAAAGTCTAGGTTCGAACCCTAGCGGGGCAGCTTTATTATTTAATATGATATTTGTTACCGGTGGCACTGGTTTAATAGGCTCCCACCTCCTGTTTGAGCTGGCAAAAAGGGGGCACAGGATCAGGGCATTAAAAAGAAAGACCAGCAATATTCAATTAGTCAGGAAGATATTCGATTACTATTCAGATAATGCGGATGAACTGTTATCCGGAATTGGCTGGCATGAAGGTGATATACTGAATAAGGGATCACTTGAAAAAGCATTTAAAGATGTACATCAGGTTTATCATTGTGCAGCGGTTGTGTCTTTTGATCCCAATGAAGATGAATATATACTGGAGGCTAATACCGGCAATACACGGAACATTGTTGAACTATGCCTGGAACATAAAGTAAGCAAGCTGTGTCATTTGAGCTCTGTTGCAGCATTGGGACGTAAAATTGACTCTGATGAGGTGTTTATAGATGAAAATACACCATGGGAAGATTCTGAAAATATATCAGCTTATGTGAGGAGTAAATATCTTTCGGAACAGGAAGTATGGAAGGGTATTGAAAACGGACTTAATGCAGTTATCGTTAATCCTGCAATTGTTCTTGGTCCCGGAGACTGGAACAGAAGCAGTTCGAAACTTTTTTATACAGTATGGAAAGGATTAAGGTTTTATACTGCAGGCTCCAACTCATTTGTTGATGTGAGAGACGTGTGCAAAGCAATGATTGATCTTATGGAAAGTAACATCAGTGGAGAACGCTTTGTTATCACCTCTGAAAACCTTCCGTTTCGGAAATTGTTTAATATGGTTGCAGATCATTTATCAAAAAAAAGGCCTTCAATAAAAACCACTAAACTTATGGGAGAGATAGCATGGAGAGTAAGCAAACTGATTAGCTGGATAACCGGAAAGCCTCCTTTGATAACCCGTAGTACAACTATAGCCGGACAGAAAAGAATATTCTTTTCCAATGATAAAATAAGAAAACAGCTAAATTTTGAATTTATTCCGGTAGAACAATCTGTGAAAAATACATGCAGGTTGCTTTTGAAAGAATTAGGTTGAAAGCAAATAATGATATATTATCATTAGTTGCTTTTCATAAGAGTGGCATGATTTTTCTCCTGAACCTTACGGGTTAAATTAGTTACAGTATTCCTGGGTAAAAAGCGAACAAGATTTGCAGTAAGATAATTTATAAACCGGTGGATTGCAACAACCTTGCCTTTTTTCATGGCTTTGTAACCGTATCTGGCAACAGCCTGCGGGGTAGAATAAACCCAGCTGGTATCTGCATAATCAGGCATACCTACGTTTATTATCTCCTGGAAACCTGTTTTAGTGGCACCAGGACATAGAACTGTTACTGTTACTCCTGTGCCTTTTACTTCATTGGCAATAGCTTCGGAAAAGTGAAGGATATAAGCTTTGGAAGCAAAATATATTGCCATTAAAGGACTGGGCTGAAATGCCGCCGTAGAGGAAACATTCATTATTTTACCACTTTTTCTTTCGAGCATTCCCTTTAAAAATAGTTTTGTCATATGAGTTACTGAGATAACATGCAATTGAAGCATTTTTAATTCAATTTCCCACTTAGTGTCATTAAAATCACCATAATTTCCAAATCCTGCATTATTGATTAATACTTCAATTACAATTTTTTCTTTTTGTAATTCTTCAAAAATTTCCTGCGCACTTTCAGGTTTAGTTAAATCTTTAACTATTGTTTTAATTTCAATATTATCAGCAATATCATACAAATTCTGTGTGACTTCCGGCAGTATTTCCCTCTTATCAACAAGAACAAGATCGTATGAATCCCTGGCCATCAATTTGGCAAGTTCTAATCCTATTCCTCCTGCTGCACCTGTGATTAAAGCAGTTTTATTCATTAGACCGTGGTTTTTACTTAAAAATATAACAGCAAAATATAAATAAATAATTTGTAACAAATACAAAAGATGAAAATATAAGTTTACTTAAAAACTAAATATAAATACTTTCAGTTAGAATTCTATATTTTTTTAAATTTGATATTTAATGGCAGGAAACACAAATATCAATGTTAAACCTTTCCTTAAATGGGTAGGAGGTAAAGGGCAACTGGTTCAGAGGTTCAGTAGATTTTATCCGGGCGAACTTACAACAGGTCAGATAGAAAATTATTATGAGCCTTTCCTGGGAGGAGGAGCGGTATTTTTCAATATAGCATCAAATCATAAATTAAAATCTGCTAAGCTATATGATATTAACGATGAACTAATTCTAACATATCAGGTAGTTCAAAAAGACGTAGATAAATTAATGGATTTTCTTGAAAGATACAGAGATTATTATTTGAACTTATCATATGAAAAGCGTAAGAAATATTATTATGAATTACGCACTAATTATAATCTTCAAAGATTCAACATAGATTATAAAAAGTATTCTGAAAATTGGATACCGAGGGCTGCGCAGGTTATATTTCTTAATAAAACCTGTTATAACGGCCTTTTCCGTGTAAATTCAAAAGGGGGATTCAACTCTCCTGCCGGGGATTATAAGAATCCAATGATATTTGACAGGGAAAACCTGGCAAATGCTTCGAAGCTTCTTTCATATGCAGAAATAATAAATGCTGACTTTAAAGATTTTAGTGTCGATGAGTTTGAAAAATCATTTATTTATTTTGATCCCCCCTATCGTCCTATCAGTAGTACTGCGAATTTTACATCATACTCAAAATATGAATTTAAAGATGTTGAACAAAAGCAATTAGCAAGTCTTTATAAAAGATTAGATCGGAAAGGCGCCAGGCTTATGCTTAGTAATTCTGATCCCAAGAATATTGATCCGGATGATAACTTTTTTGATATACTTTATAAAGATTATAATATTATACGTATACCCACAAGGCGTGCCGTTAATTCTGTCGGGACCAGCAGGGGCGAAATAAATGAGATTGTTGTTACAAATTATA
>CBFCXR010000187.1:0-5247 GCA_965602045.1 uncultured Bacteroidales bacterium
CGTGGATTTTATTAAATCAACGATATCCTGATAATTCAAGTATAACAATATTGTTCTATTTCAATTAATCAAAAAGTTGAATATTTTAAATTTAACAATAGTTTTGACAACCGGAAAAGAAAAAACTGAGTTGTCGATCAAATCTTTATAAAAACTGATTTTAACTTAAGACCCGATTTTTATTTATTTATCAATTATTTGAAAGCATGGACAGAAATTCAATTATTGGCATAATAGTGATAGCTGGAATCATTATTCTTTGGGGCGTAATGAGCAAGCCCAGTAAAGAAGAACTTGAAAAGCGTAAAATAATTATGGATTCAATAAGGCAGGTTCAGCAGGAGCAAGCTGAAAAGGCAATAATTGAACAGGAGGAGAAAACTGATGAATATGTAGCTGATGAAATAATTGAAACGGAAGATGTTAGCATTGATGTAATGCGTGATAAGCTTGGTCAATTTGCTGAATCAAGTGTGGGTGAAAATGATTTTTATACTCTGGAAAATGATCTTATTATATTAACTATTTCTAAGAAAGGAGGAAGGCCATATTCTGTTGAACTAAAAAATTACAAAACTTTCGATTCATTACCTCTGAAATTATTTAAGGGTGATTCCACAATATTTGGACTAAATTTTTTCTCCAACCAGAATAAAATTGTTTCAACGAATGATTTGTTTTTTACTCCTTCAACGGATAAGAAATCCATTAAAGTATGGGAATCGGCTAAGACTATTGCTATGCGGCTGAATGCTGATGAAGAAAAATATATTGAATATCAGTATACACTTGAACCGAATAGCTATATGGTAGATTTTAAAATTAAGCTTGTAGGTATGGAGGATATCTCTACGCGTGATCCGAAATCTATAGATTTAAGCTGGGAGATATTTTCACCAAAACAGGAAAAGGGAAAAAAGAATGAAAATTACTATACTACTTTATATTACAAACCCTATAAGGAAGACGTAAATTATTTTAATGCCCGTACAAATAAGGAATTCCAGGAGGAAGACATAACCACACAAGTCGAATGGATTGCATTTAAGGATCAATTTTTCTCATCAATAATAATTGCAGAAAATACGTTTGTTAATGCCTTAATTAAATCAACCAACCTGCCGGATTCAGAGAAACATCTTAAAAACTTCAGAGCTGAGATCGGCCTTCCGTTCAAAAAGGAACAAAATGAAACCATTGCATTAAGATTCTATTTTGGGCCGAACAAATTCACTTATTTGAAAAAAAATTACGGCGATATAGAACTCCAGGACGTTGTTACTGTTGGAAAAAGTTTAATAAAATGGATAAACCAGTATGTTATAATAAATATATTTGACTGGCTTAGTAAATCAATAAATAACTATGGATTAATCATTTTACTTTTAACAATAATAATAAAAGTCGCATTATTCCCTCTTACTTTCAGATCCTTTTTATCACAGGCCAAAATGAAGGTTCTAAAACCACAGATTGATGAGATCACAAAAAAATATCCAAAAGGAAAAGAAATGGAGCGTCAGAGGGCTACCATGTCACTATACAAAAAAGCAGGCGTCAGCCCGCTGGGTGGTTGCCTTCCAATGGTACTGCAGTTCCCGATTTTATTTGCAATGTTCAGATTCTTTCCATTGTCAATTGAATTACGTCAGCAAAGTTTCCTTTGGGCGCACGATTTATCAACTTATGATTCAATCCTGGAATGGTCAGGAAACATTCCAATTATAACTAAATTATATGGAAATCATATAAGTCTGTTTACACTACTTATGACAATATCCACAATTTTAACAATGAAGTGGGGTGGCCAGGCTACAAGCGGCAGCCAGCAAATGCCAGGGATGAAATCTATGATGTACATGATGCCTATTATGTTTATGTTTATTTTAAATAATTGGTCATCAGGACTGACATACTATTATTTCCTTGCTAACATTATTACTTTCGGGCAAAATCTATTATTTAAACAATTTGTTGATGATGAGAAACTATTGAAGAATATGGAAAACAGGAAAACAAAAGTTAAGAAGAAATCCAACTTCCAGTCCAGAATGGAAGCTATGGCAAAAAAACGAGGGTATAAGCCAACAAAACGTTAAAATCTAATAACTATTATTATCAGCTGATGAAAATAATTAACAACAAATATAAAATTGATGGACTTGATGTTGTTAGTCTGTGCACTAAATACGATTCACCTTTATATGTATATGAAACTGCAAGAATGAAAAATCAATACAGCAGAATGCTAGATGCATTTAAGGGTGTTAATGTTAAAATAAATTATGCATGCAAAGCATTAACAAATATAAATATCCTTAAATTCTTTAAAAATCTGGGATCCGGTTTAGATGCCGTGTCGGTTCAGGAAGTTGAACTTGGGCTAAAAGCCGGTTTTAATGTCAGGGATATAATTTATACTCCAAACTGCGTTTCTATCGATGAGATTGAAAAAGTTGTAAAACTTGGTATAAATATTAATATTGATAACATATCGATTCTTGAACAATTCGGACTGCTTCATGGAAATAAAATACCTGTATGCATAAGAATAAATCCGCATATTATGGCTGGCGGAAATCAAAAAATCTCGACTGGACATATAGATTCAAAATTCGGAATTTCATTTTATCAAATGCCTCACGTGCATAGAGTGATAGCTGCAAATAATATGAAAGTTGAAGGCTTGCATATGCACACAGGCTCAGATATATTAGATGTTGATGTATTTATTAAAGGCACTAAAATTTTGCTGGATGTTGCGAAAGACTTCAAAGAACTAAAATATATTGACTTTGGAAGTGGCTTTAAGGTACCTTATAAATCCGATGATATATATACCGATATAGAAGTACTGGGAAATGAGCTCACAAAGCAATTCACAGAATTCTGCAAAAATTACGGAAGAGATCTTACATTAATATTTGAACCGGGCAAGTTTTTAGTTAGCGAAGCCGGGTATTTTCTGGCCAGGGTAAATGTGATAAAACAAACAACGTCAACTGTGTTTGCCGGTATTGATACCGGTTTAAACCACTTAATAAGACCAATGTTTTATGATGCATATCATCAGATAATTAATGTTTCAAATCCACAAGGGAAAAACAGGATCTATACAGTTGTTGGATATATTTGTGAAACTGACACATTTGGCTGGAACAGGAAAATCAATGAAATTAGTGAAGGGGATTACTTAGCATTTATGAATGCAGGAGCTTATTGTTTTGCTATGGCATCTAATTATAATTCAAGATACCGTCCGGCTGAAGTATTAATACATGAAGGTAAGGACTACCTGATTAGAAAAAGAGAGACCATGGATGATTTATTAAAAAATCAGGTTTTAATCGATATTTAGTAATTTGAGATTCTAACTCATCTGATCATGAAAATAGTATTTATTTTTTTGTTGTTAATTAATGTAGCTTTTCTATCATATCCACAGGCAGATGTATCGCTGGTTAGGACTGAAGAAAACCTGCTTAGAATCTCCGAAAAGTCAGGGACAGTATTTACAACTAACATGGATGAACTTTATGAAGGAGTAAAAGGAACTCCATATTTATATGATCAGTGGAAACCGGGAAATGTTTATTTAACGGATAATACATTAATAAAAAATGTCTATATAAAATTTAATATATATTCTGACGATCTTTTGTATTTAAACTCAACTTCAGGAGATTCACTTATCATAAACCAGTCATTGATACAAAAATTTGAAATATTTGATGAGCTTTCCAGGGATTCGGTATTAATGGAAGAAATGAGGCTCAAACCTGGAAAAAGCGAAAAAAAAACATTTGTCAGGGTAATATATGGGGGAAAGTCAAAATTTACAGTCAAATACATTAAAACATTCATAAGGGCTCATTATAAAGGAGCATATGCTGCAGGTAATAAATATGATGAATATACTGATGACTATCAGTATTATATAATGAATAATGAAAATAAGCTGACTAAGCTTAAATTAAATAAGAAATCTGTTATTAAAATTCTTTCCGATAAAGAAGATAAAATCAAAGCTTTTGTTAACAAGAAAAAGCTCACGCTGAATAACGAAAATGATGTTGTGCAAGTGCTGGAGTATTATGATAGTCTCGCAGATTAAAAATAAGTTCTACTTGTTTTAATATCTGATTCGCTGATCCTCTGACCTGCAAATTTTATTCCTTCTATTATTCCTGTTTTCCAATATTCCCAGTTATGGGATCCAATCCTTACATGATACTCATGAGGTATCTCCCATTTTAAATAAAGCCTGTGAAGCGCCTCACTTCCCTGAATTAAGAAATCATTCATGCCGCAGTTAAAATACCAGTTAACGCTTTTTAATTTATCCGATGTACTATCGTCAACCAGATAAAAGGGGCTATAAGCTTTCCAATGTTCGGATATTCTCTCCTCACCCTGCAGTTCACCTCCAAATAAAGTAGAAAACTTTTTATTATAATCTGCTGATTTTGCGTTTATAATCATTTCATCAGTGCGTATTGCGGCACTTAATGAAATACACTCTCCGAATATATCAGGATGTTTAATTGATAATACTATTGCTCCGTAACCTCCCATTGACAATCCGGCAATAAGGCGGCATCTCTTTTGCGATATGGTCCTGTATGTCGAATCAATATACGGGATTAATTCAGTGACAATTATATCTTCGTATGGAAACCGGAACTGATAATCATTAATATAGTATGAATTCCTGCCATCAGGCATTATAACTATCACAGGTGGTATTTCTCCGGTATTTATTAAACTATCAATTATCCTGTGAATATTACATCTCGCTATCCAGCTATTCTCATCTCCCCCATATCCATGTAAAAGGTAAAGTACAGGTAAGCTGTCATGTGTTGTATGATAATAGGGAGGTAGATAGATAGTATAACTAAATCCTGTATCAAGTATTTCACTGCGAAAATCAAGGCTTTTGTAAACAGTGCCGTTTATTTCACTGTTAAGTTCAGTAAAGGATTGCCCGTTTAATTGAAGATTTGTTAAACAAAAAATTATTAGAATAAATATAGAAAGCTTTCGCATTTGGTTTAAGTTTCTACCTTCCATCCTTAGAAAATCTGTTCATATTTAAATATTTTGATTTATTAATATACAGCTAAATAAGATAAAATAAATAATTATACCTTTATTATTTACAATTTTACATATAAAATTAAAAAAAATAGACCGAAGCTATTCAAATTTGCATCGAGAAATTGTTTTGCAAATAAACAAATGTGC
>CBFCXR010000188.1:0-5245 GCA_965602045.1 uncultured Bacteroidales bacterium
CTGGAATCAGGTAATATGATCTACGAATCATACTCTGATGAGGAAACCGGAGAATTTCTAATTTGTTTGCCGTCAGATAAAGATTATTGTCTGAATGTATCAAAAAAAGGATATTTATTCTTTTCTGAAAATTTCGCATTAAAAGGAATATTCGAAAAAACGGAACCATTTATCAAAGATGTTCCTATGCAATCCATAAAAATCGGAGAAAGTATTGTTCTTAAAAACATTTTCTATGAAACCGGTTTATTTGCTCTTAAGAAGGAATCAAGAGTAGAGCTGGATAAGATTATAAAATTCCTGCATGACTATCCAACGATTAAAATAGAAATCAGCGGTCATACTGATAACGTTGGATCTTTAGATTATAATCAAACACTTTCGGAAAACCGGGCGAAATCCGTGGTAGACTATCTGATTAATTCATCCGTAACAAAAGACAGAATAACCTATAAAGGTTACGGATTCTCCCAGCCTGTAGCTTCAAATGACACTGAGGAAGGGAAAGCACTAAACAGGAGAACTGAACTTAAAATAATTGAAAATTAATATGTGCAGAAATATATTTCTCACTTTACAGTTATTACTCCTGGTATTTATATTACAAGGCAAAGCATTACTTGCGCAAGATTCCACCTCAAACAAATATGTGTTCACCTTAAATAAAATCCTAAAGGCAACTCCTGTTAAAAACCAGCAAAATACAAACACCTGCTGGAGTTTTTCTGTAATTTCCTTTCTTGAATCAGAACTGTTAAGGACAGGTAAAGGTGAATATAATTTATCTGAATTGTTTGTTGTAAGACATGCATTTGCTGAAAAGGCAAAAAGATATATACGTATGCATGGCCATATGAAATTTACAGATGGAGGAGAACCAAATGATGTTGCTGATATAATAAGAAAGTTTGGAATGGTTCCCGAAGAAATATATCCATTCAGTAAAGTAAATGCAGCTGATTATAGTGTTGAAACCCACATGAAGCTGAAAGCTTATGTTAACAATATTATATATGAGGATAATATATTAAGTCCTTATTGGTTTAACGGGTTTGTTGAAATATTGGATTCAAGTCTTGGAGAAATACCTGACACATTTATTATTAATGAAAAAATCCGGACACCTGAAAGCTATGCAGAAAAATTAGAATTGGTACTTGATGATTATATTTTAGTTACATCCTTTACCCATCATCCGTTTTACTCTGAATTTATTTTGGAGTTACCTGATAACTGGTTATGTGGTAAAGCATATAACGTTCCCCTGTATGAATTAATTGAGATAATTGATAGTTCTCTTTGTAATAATCACACAGTTGTATGGGCTACTGATATTACTGAGAATGGATTTGATTTCAGAAATGGTCTGGCAATAGTACCTGAAATGAATCCTGAGGATATTAATTATATTGCCAGGTTAAGCCGGGATAGCCTGTCACTAAATGAAAATCCTAATCCTTTTAAATTCCCGTGCATAGAAAAAACTATCACCCAGGAAATAAGACAGGAGGGATTTGATAACTACACAACAACAGATGATCATAGCATGCATATTATTGGCACTGCTACAGACCAGAATAATACCAGGTATTATTATGTAAAGAATTCATGGGGAACAGATAATTTTTATAAAGGTTACTTATTTGCTTCCGAGGCATATGTTAAATATAAGACGATAGTAATAATGGTGAACAAAAAAGCTTTGCCTGAAAAGATAGCTAAAAAATTAAAAACAAAATATATGGATTATGGAATGTAAAAAGGATCAGAATATGAGTTATTGCAACTGCACTTTTTCATGTGGTAAAAAGGGTAAATGCTGTGATTGTCTGCACTATCACAGGCAAATGGGACAACTGCCTGCCTGCCTTTTTCCTACTGACTATGAGAAAACAGGAGACAGAGATATGGAGAGCTTCATTAATTTATATAATAAACGCGGTACCTGGTGGTAATCATTTACTTGCCTGTTAATAACTTTCCTTAAGTATATTTTACTATTCAATTATTTTTAGAAAACATTTAATAATTGAAACCCTAACAAGATTTTAGCAGTTTAATATAATAATTTACCAAATGAGAGTTAGCAAAATAAGGATTTGTATGAAAAGGATCTTTGCGCGGGTATTTACTTTTATATTATGTATTGCTTTATTCAGCTTATTTATTCGCTTCACATCTGAAAAACATAATTTTAATTACGAGTATAAATTAAGAAAAAGGAATGTTGGTCCACCTTTTCTTTCATCACCAAAGGAATGGATTGACTCGGTATTTAACTCCCTTACACCTTCGCAAAAAATTGCTCAACTGCTAATGGTGGCAGCATATTCAAATAAAACAGATTATCATAAGAAAGAAATCAGCCGGCTGGTTCAAAAATATAATATAGGAGGATTAATATTTTTCCAGGGTAGTCCATATAAACAGGCATCACTGACCAATGAATATCAATCATTAGCAAAGACTCCATTGCTTATTGCCATGGATGCCGAGTGGGGCCTGGCAATGCGTCTGGATAGCACAATCAGATATCCGAAGCAAATGATGTTAGGAGCCATTAATAATGAAAAGCTGATTTATGAAATGGGTGCGCATATAGCCAAGCAGCTAAAGCAAATTGGCGTTCACCTGAATTTTGCACCTGTTATTGATGTGAACAATAATCCGGATAATCCGGTAATAAATTACCGTTCTTTTGGTGAGGAAAGAGTAAACGTAGCCCGAAAAGGTTTGCTGTACATGAAAGGAATGCAGGATAATAATATTATGGCTGTTGCAAAGCACTTCCCGGGCCATGGTGATACAGATACTGACTCTCATATTTCATTACCTTTGATTCCTCACTCAAAACAAAGGCTTGACAGTATTGAACTATTTCCTTTTAAAGAGCTAATAAACAGCGGAATAGCGGGAGTGCAGGTTGCCCATCTCAGTATTCCTGCTTTGGATTCATCCCAAAATTTAGCATCATCATTATCAGAAATTATTGTAAATAAACTATTGAAACAGAACCTGGGATTTAAGGGCCTTGTTATTACGGATGCTATGAGTATGGGTGGCATTACCAGGCACAATAAACCGGAAGTAGCCAATGTAAAAGCAATACTTGCAGGAAATGATATATTATTGATGCCTTACAATGTACCGAAAACAATTTCATTGATACAACGGGAAGTTAGAAAAGGTAATATAAATCAAAGTGACATAGATGCCAGGTGTAAAAAAGTCCTTGCAGCCAAATACTGGGCAGGACTAAGTGACTACAAACCAGCAAAATTGTATAATCTGACCAAAGAATTGAATACTCCCGAATACCAATTACTGCAAAGAAAGTTAGTTGAGTCTTCGCTAACATTGCTGAGAAACAAGAATAATATCATCCCGTTTAAAAGGCTGGATACTTTAAAAATTGCATCCGTTGCTTTAGGATGTGAAATGCCAAATACATTCCAGAATACTCTGGAACTATATACAAAAATTGATAAGATATGTGTTGAAAATAATGTTTCACTAAGCCGGTTAAGTAATAAATTAGATAGCAGCAATCTTATTATTGTTAGTATTCATAATACTAATAGGAGTATTTCGGATAATTATGGCATATCAGATAAAGTAATAGAATTTGCAGATAGTCTGGCTGACAGGTATAATGTTATTCTAAATATTCCGGCTAATCCATATTCAATAGCCCGTTTTAAAAATCTTAAAAAACTTTTTGGTTTAATTATATCATATGAAGATACGGAGATAACACAGAGTTTATCAGCACAACTTATATTCGGCGCAATATCTTCCGATGGTTCATTACCCGTTAGTGCCAATAAGGATTTTCCTGCCGGAAGAAGAATTAAAACGAAAAGCAATATGCGGTTAAAATATACTATTCCCTGCGAAGTGAAGCTTGATAATGATATACTGACGAAAATTGACTCGGTTGCATTAAATGCAATTAATGAGAAAGCGACACCAGGATGTCAGATATTGGTTGCAAGGGATGGTAAAGTAATATATAATAAATCCTTTGGCTATCATACTTATAATAGAAAACGCGAAGTAAAGAACTCTGATTTATATGATCTGGCATCAATAACAAAGATTGCCTCTACAATGCCCTTATTTATGCAATTATATGAAAAGGGTATTCTGGATATTAATGAAAAAATATCTACATATCTGCCATTTCTGGATACTACTGATAAAAGGGATATAGTATTAAAAGATGTACTATTACATCAATCCATGTTAAAGTCATGGATACCTTTTTACAAATCCACACTTGAACCAATTTATCCCGGCCAGAAGTTTTCCAGTAATAAATTTTCATATTCTTATCCAATTAAAATAGGGCCCGGTTATTTTGCCAACAAACATCTGAAATACAAAGAGGGATACTACTCAGGAGAATATTCCCGGGAATTTCCGGTTCAGGTGGCTAAAAATCTTTATATGAATAAATTCTTTATTGATTCCATATATTATATGATCGCCACATCGGAACTAAATGGAGAAGAGGGTTATAAATACAGTGATCTTGGCTTTTATTTACTGTACAGGATTATAGAAGATAAGATTAATTCAGGATTTGAGAATTACCTTGATTCCGAAATTTACAATACTATGGGCGCATTTTCATTGTGTTTCCGTCCTTTAAAAAAATTCAGTAAGGAACAGGTAATACCTACTGAAAATGATTTGGTATTTCGTAAGCAAATACTTCAGGGTTATGTTCATGATCCCGGTGCAGCGATGTTAGGTGGTGTATGTGGTCATGCCGGTTTATTTTCCAATGCCAACGATCTGGCCAAGCTTATGCAGATGTATTTAAATGGCGGAACATATGGAGGGAAAAAATACTTAAAAGAAAAAACTATCAGGTATTTTACGACTTGTCCTGACACCAGGAATGGCAACCGCCGTGCTCTTGGTTTTGATAAGCCGGAGACTGATACTACAAAAAACGGACCTGCACATGAAAAAGTATCTCCTGACAGTTATGGTCATACCGGATTTACCGGCACAATGACCTGGGTGGATCCTGAGTTTAAAATTGTTTACATATTTCTTTCAAACAGGGTATATCCTGATGCGGTTAACAATAAACTGATCGAACTTAATACAAGAACCGAGATTCAGAGAATCATTTATGAGGCTATGGAATAATAGTTGGCCTTCTACAAGCCCGCATTGCTAACCGTTTCACTTGCGCAATGCTCGAGGGCCTTCGCTACGAGTCTTCACAAAG
>CBFCXR010000189.1:0-5204 GCA_965602045.1 uncultured Bacteroidales bacterium
GACTACAAAAGACAATTCAGGAAATTTATAATGAGGAGAAAGATTTTAGTCAGACTGAGGATTTAAAAGTGTGTGAATATTGTCCATATGCCGGAATTTGTCATAGAGAAGGGATTTAAAAGCTGTACTTTCAGGTTTATGGTGTGGGAAATTTTTGTCCGTTTTATTCAATAACCTAATCTTCAAGCAAATCGGGCCTGAGTTTTCTTGTCTTTTTAAATGCCTGTTCAAATCTCCATTTTTCAATCTCTTTTGTATTACCTGATAATAACAATTGCGGAGCCTTCCATCCTTTGTAATTTGCCGGCCTGGTATATACGGGAGGAGCAAGTAAATCATCCTGGAATGAGTCAGTAAGGGCTGATGTTTCATCTGAAATAACACCTGGTAAAAGACGGCAGACACTATCGGTAATAACTGCTGCCGCGAGTTCTCCTCCTGTCAAAACGTAATCCCCTATTGAAATCTCCCGTGTAATTAAATGATCCCGTATTCTTTGATCAATGCCCTTATAATGGCCACAAAGAATTATTATATTATTTAAAGTTGAAAGTTGATTAGCTATCATTTGAGTATATTTCTCTCCGTCAGGAGTAGCATAAATTATTTCATCATAGAGCCTTTCGCTTTTCAGCTTGTTAATTAATATATCAATAGGTTCAATGCACATAACCATCCCTGCCCCGCCCCCAAAAGCATAATCATCTACCTGCTTATGTTTATTCCGGCTATAATCCCTAATATTATGTACAATTACTTCAACAAATTTTTTCTCCTGAGCCCGTTTTAAAATCGAGTGATTTAGAGTGCTTTCGAGAAGTTCAGGTATAATTGTTAAAATATCTATTCTCATAAGGCCCTTGTTTATTTGCAGTGTTAATAATAAACTTATTAATTAGCGAAATTAGCGTAAAATATAATACTTATAGATATAAGCATAAAGTTATAAAGTTTTAATATCCCGAAATATACTATTAATCAAAGGTTAAAATAGAATATACATGCATAATTACATGTAAAAAACTTTGACTATTAGTTGTTAATGTATATTTTCGTACTTTAATAGGTTCTTATAATCTAACATTAATGGAATTATTAGCTAAACGCTATGGCAAAGAATTCACCTGAGAGCTCTGTTCATGATGAACAATTCAGCAGCCCTGAAAAAGATGCTGAAAATACTGAAACCCCGGGATTATCTGATAAGAAAGCTGATGCATCAGTTAAAAAAAAGAACAAGACGGATAATGCCGGAACAGCCAATTCAAAGAAAATAGCTACTGGAAAATCCAGGTCCGGTAAAGAAAAAAAATCACTGCCTAAATCTAAAGCCGGTATTGAGGATAAGCAAAATCCTGATAAAGAAACCAAGGCTAAAGATAAAAAATCCGTAATCCGGAAACCTGCAAAATCAAAAGCTGAAACCACTAAGAGTACATCATCAGCCACAAAAAATAAGGCCGGGGAAAAAACAGGAAAAACTGAAGCTGACTCAAATGATTTAGTCCCGGACAAATCTATACCTGATAAAAAATCACAAGAAGGGAAGATATCGCAAACAACCGCTAAAGGGACGAGAGAGTCAGAGGAATCAAAGGATATCAAACATGAATTAGCTACCGGGGATACCAGCAAGCCGGCTAAGGAGACAGAAGATAAAAAAACTACTGCAACTGCAAAGGAAGCCGAAATTGAAGAAAAGAAAGATGCTATAAAACCTCAAGCTAAGGATGAGTTAATTGATTTCTCGGCGTTAAGTAAAGAAGACCTGGTAGCTGTTCTAAAAGAAACAATTGATACCAGGAATGTCCTGCAAATTAAAAATGATATAGAATCCATTAAAACTAATTTTTATAAGAAACATAAGGCTGAAATAGAAAAGAAAAGGAAGATCTTTCTTGAGGAAGGAGGTGATATTGAAGATTTTAAGGTAGAGGAGGAACCTCTGGAAAAAACTCTTAAGGAATATCTGAGAAAGTACAAAGAAATTAAGTCAGAATACAATAAAAATATTGAAGAGGAGAAGCACGATAATTTAAATAAAAAATATCAAATAATAGAAGAAATTAAAGTCCTGGTAAACAGGAAAGAATCAATAAACAAAACTTTTCATGAGTTCAGAGAACTGCAAAAAAAATGGAGATTAATAGGACTTGTCCCGCAGCAAAATGTTAAAGATCTCTGGGAAACATATCATCACCATGTTGAAGCTTTCTATGATTATATAAAAATCAACAAAGAGTTACGTGATTTAGACCTGAAGAAAAATCTTGAAGTTAAAATTGAATTATGTGAAAAAGCTGAAGAGTTGTTATTAGAACCCAATATAATTTTTGCATTTAATCAATTACAGAAATTCCACGAGCAATGGCGTGAGATTGGCCCTGTACCTGCTGATATGAGAACAGATATATGGGAAAGATTCAAAGAAACCACATCAATAATCAATAAAAAGCATCAGGAGTATTTTCTTAATCTGAAAAAAGAACAGAAAAAAAATCTGGAAGCTAAAAATGTATTATGTGAAAAAGCCGAAGAATTAAGCAATTTATCAATTACAAATCATAAAGACTGGGATAATAGATCAAGTGAAATAATTGAACTTCAGAGAATATGGAAGACAATAGGCTTTGCACCAAAAAAAGATAATAATAAAATTTATACGCGTTTTCGTGGAGCTTGTGATGAATTCTTTAACAGGAAGAGGGAATTTTATTCACTTAACAGGGAAGAACAAAATAACAATTTGCAGTTAAAAACAGATCTTTGTGTTCAAGCTGAGGCTCTTAAGGATAGTATTGAATGGAAAAAAACAACTGAAGAGCTTATCACTTTACAGAAAAGATGGAAAGAAATAGGTCCGGTACCTTATAAATATTCTGAAAAGATTTGGAGAAGGTTTAGGTCTGCCTGTGACAAGTTTTTTGAGAAAAAAGAGAGTCATTTCTCGGAAGTTGATAATTCATATGAGCATAACCTTAAGAAAAAGCAAGAACTTATTGATAAGGTTGAAAAATTTGAATTAACCGGGAATATTGAAGAATGTTTGAAAAAGCTCAAGGAATTTCAAAGGGAATGGGCTGAGATAGGTTTTGTACCTTATAAATATAAGGATGATATACAGGAAAAATATAGAGCTTCAATTAACAGTAAGTTCGACAATCTGAACGTTGATGAGAATTATAAGAACCTTCTCAAATTCAAGACTAAATTAGAATCCCTTAAAAACAATCCAAACGGACAGCAACGAATAAATCAGGAGCAGGATAAATTTATAAATAAGCTTAAGCAGCTTGAAAATGATATTGTATTATGGGAAAATAATATCGGCTTTTTTGCTAAAACTAAAAACGCTGAATCAATGATAACGGAAGTTGAGGAAAAGATTAAAGATGCTAAGAAAAGAATTTCATTACTGAAAGAAAAATTAAAATTGATAGATGAATTTGAATAAAAATTGCGTTTTAGTTGTTAATAATAATGCTTTAAATTATTATAATTTAATAGTTAATATTGAATTTTTAAAATTGATTTGATTTAATATACGGAATTTATAATTATACAATAAACCTTTAGGATTGAGTTCGACCAAATATATTTTTGTTACCGGAGGTGTTACTTCTTCATTAGGAAAGGGAATAATTTCCGCCTCCCTCGGCAAACTCTTACAGGCAAGAGGATATAAAGTTACCATCCAGAAACTTGATCCATATATTAATGTGGATCCGGGCACATTAAATCCATATGAGCATGGAGAATGTTATGTAACTGAAGATGGTGCCGAAACAGACCTTGATTTAGGTCACTATGAAAGATTCCTGGATATACGGACATCACAGGGAAATAATGTAACTACAGGCGGCATTTATCAAACAGTGATAAATAAAGAAAGAAGGGGTGACTATCTGGGTAAGACAGTGCAGGTGATTCCTCATATAACTGATGAAATAAAAAGAAGAATTAAATTACTTGGAAGCAAGCATAAATTTGATGTTGTAATAACAGAAATCGGCGGAACTGTTGGTGATATTGAGTCTTTACCTTATATAGAAGCTGTCCGGCAATTAAAATGGGAACTCGGTGTTTCTAATACCCTGGTTATTCATCTTACCTTAGTCCCGTATATCTCAGCATCCGGAGAATTAAAAACCAAACCTACACAGCATTCAGTGAAAGTTTTACTGGAAACAGGGATTCAGCCGAATATACTTGTTCTTCGAACTGAAAGAGAACTTACACTTGAAATAAGAAAAAAGGTAGCATTATTTTGCAATGTTGAATTGGAATCAGTTATTCAGTCTATTGATGCCTCAACAATTTATGAAGTACCCATTTTAATGCAGAAGGAAAAGCTGGATTTAACCGTATTAAAAAAACTTAACCTTAGAGAAAATGATATTTCGAATCTGGGGCCATGGAAAAATTTTCTTAAAAAACTTAAGAATCCCAAATATTCTGTAAAAATTGGATTAGTAGGTAAATATATAGAACTACCGGATTCATATAAATCTATCCACGAAGCTTTTATTCATGCAGGAGCAGTAAACGATTGCAAGGTGGATATTAAATATATTCATTCTGAAGACATAAATGAAAATAATTATCAGGAACTATTTAAAGATTTAAAAGGAGTTCTGGTAGCACCCGGATTTGGTGACAGAGGAATAGAAGGTAAAATTATTACAGCAAAATATGCACGTGAGAACAATGTACCATTCTTTGGAATCTGCCTGGGTCTTCAATGCGCCGTTGTTGAATTTGCACGTAACGTCCTGGGATTAGAGAAAGCTCATTCTACTGAAATGACAAACAAGACACCTCATCCGGTAATAGACCTTATGGAAGAGCAAAAGGGAGTTACAGAGAAAGGAGGAACGATGAGATTAGGTGGCTATCCATGTAATATTAAAGATGGAACAAAAGTCTTTAAGGCATATAATAAAAAGAAGATCATAGAAAGACACCGGCACAGATATGAATTCAATAACCAGTATCTGAAAGCATTTGAAAATGCTGATATGATTGCTGCTGGTATTAATCCTGATACAAATCTTGTAGAAATAATGGAAATCAAAAAACATAAGTGGTTTATAGGAGTGCAATTCCATCCTGAATACAGGAGTACTGTTTTAAATCCTCATCCATTATTCGTGGATTTTATTAAATCAACGATATCCTGATAATTCAAGTATAACAATATTGTT
>CBFCXR010000190.1:0-5186 GCA_965602045.1 uncultured Bacteroidales bacterium
CTCTCTATTTGTAAATCCAATGGTTCTAATATCCATTTCTGCAAGTGTTTTTTTGGTATCTCAAAGTAATGCTCCGGATTCCACATAAATCTCGGTCTTGCATACATTAATATCCATATTGAGCCTTGCGGTTTTAATATCTGCTTCAACTGGTACATACACCACAAAGGATTTTGCAAGTGTTCTAATACTTCAAATAGTAGTATATTGTCATAGTGACCTGTTAGCATATCAAAATTTAAATCTTCAGTTATTATCTGCTCAATCTTTGTTCCCGGATTGTAATACTTCAGGTATTCTACCTTTGGATTAATCTTACCTATATCTATGCAATCACCTTGTAACTTCCCTATAAATTTTGCTATCTGCCGGAAATACCATTCATCATGGCGCCAGCTTATATTACAATATCCTGGATGTTTCATTTGTTATTTTATATCCTTTTTTTTCTAAATATTTTATGTAAGTACGTATTCTTCTCTTTTCACTTAACTTAGGTGTTTTTTCTCTCCAGTCTTTATGTTTTTTCTTATATTTATCAGGGTTTTTATAATAATTACGACTTCTATTTATCTGTGAACATTTCCTGCATATACCAGTTACCCCCATTGAATATCTTTTAGTCGGATAAAATTCAGTAAGTGATTTAATTTCATTACATTGAGAACATTTTTTTGTTTCCATAATTTATATATTTAATGTTTTTTATAAACATCCCAACAGTTCCAATATCCTGCTGACAAATCAGGAGGCACACGTAACATCACATAATTTGCTTTCATATCTTCATCTGTTAATTCAGCTTTTAACCTTGAAAATGGCAGCCACTTGTCTTCTGGTTCATCTCCTACTTCGT
Source organism: uncultured Bacteroidales bacterium (assembly GCA_965602045.1). GTDB lineage: Bacteria > Bacteroidota > Bacteroidia > Bacteroidales > UBA10428. The sequence goes on from CBFCXR010000190.1 coordinate 857, forward strand.
CAACTATTATCCGATAATATCTCTTAATAAGATTATAATAACTTATATATTGTTCTTTTGACATTGACTCCCAATCTTTGGTATGATGATATGATGCAACAAACATTAGTCTATATGTGCGCTTTAATTTCATTAATATATCGGGGCGCATTAAATTGGTAAATATCATAATAAAATATCCTTCATCAAGCAGCCAATTTGTAAATTCCAAAAAGTTAGGATGTAATTCAGGAGAACCGCCTGTCAGTTTTATTTCATTCAAATACTTTCGATAAGGAAATCTAACTTTAACAAAGTGTTTAAGCTCGTCTAGTGTGCTTTCTTTATATTTAGGTATTTTACCTTGTGCCATTTCAACTGAACAATAAGGACAGCGTAAATTACATTTCATAGTTAATGCAATACTTAGTCTTAACGGTTTGAATATCCTTAACCGTTTCATTAATCCGTATCGTAAAATATTATATGTTTTCATATCATTAAGTTTTTATAAGGTTTATAAATCATGTTTTTCATATATATCCCAACAGTTTCAATGTCCTTCTTTTAAATCAGGTGGTACTCTTAGCATCACATAGTTGCTTTTCATTTCTTTTTCTCCTATCTCACGTTTTAATTTTGAATATGATAACCATTTACAATCCGGAGTGTTACCTACTTCCTCAACTATTATTCGGTAATGTTTTTTGATAATGTAGTAATAATTAGTGTATTGCCAGGCAGGCATTGATTCCCAATCTTTTGTATGATGATATGATGCTATAAACATTAACCGGTATGTTCTTTTAAGTTCCATTAAAACACCTGGTTTTACAAGATTGGTAAATATCATAACAAAATATCCTTCATCTAATAACCAATTGGTAAATTCCACAAAATCGGGATGTAGTTCCGGACTGCCGCCTGTCAGTTTTATTTCTCTTATCTTGTAAGGAAATTTATGCTTTACAAAATATTTAAGCTCATCTAATGTACTTTCTTTAACTTTGGGAGTTTTACCTTGTGGCTTGTCAACAACGCAATAAGGACAGCGTAAATTACACCTGAAGGTCAATGCTATGCTTAATCTTACACCCTTGCGAGTGTATTTCATTAGTCCGAACCGGAAAATGTTATATAGTTTCATTTTCTTTTTTTATTAATGTATCTTTATATAATTCCTTTTGAAAATCTTTTCTGAGATATTTATTGAATATATTCCCACCGCCAAAAGCACCTATTATTGCTATAATCATAATAATAATTTATCTATTAGTTTTTTAAAATATATAAATGTAGGCTTAAAATTATCTGATTCAATAACAGGGATATTATTAATCTTACATTCTCTTGTCATACGTGGTAACCCGTCATGCCTTGTTGGCCGGATATACAAATCAATGATAGGATATATTTTGCTCATATCATCCTTGCCTGTTACACGAATAAAGTTAATTTTCTTATTCTTTAACCGATAATAAAGTGTAAGCATACAATAAATATCATAGCCATATATCCAGGTAATAAATTTCATGCCACCTAAATTGACAGGTCGCTTCGGACAGTAGTAAAGTATATTAAATCCTTCATGTTCCTGCTTTCCATAATTTACGGGATAATATAATTCAGTTTCTTTTATCTTATTGACTTTTATTCCAAACTTGTTAAGATAGTTTATTAATCTCGGATGATTGACCCATGTTTCATCAAAAAAGTTTTTTAATATCTTCCACTTTATCCGATAGAAAATAAGTTTTATATGCCATATCTTGTTACCAGGAGGATTTTTGATTAATGTTAAACTATCTGTTCCTGTCCACCAACATATTTTTTTCATAACTCATTTAATTTTATCATTTTTCTTTAATAATCAGGTTAATAATTATTCTAATGAATTTATAGCATCGTCAATACTTTTAGGTTTAAATACAAACACTATTACTGTGCGGATAAAGTTTATAATTGTTTTCATAATAATTTATTTATTTGAAAAATTGCTTTGTTAATATAGTCATTTACTAATTCAAGTGTCTCTACTATTTCAACGCTTACAACATTTGTTTGAAAATTATTAATATCATTTCTTAAATTTAATAATCGTTTTTTAAATCTTTGTGGTTTATTCATAACTTATATTATAAATGTTAATACTGTTATAATGATAAATAATAAAATCTGCCTCTTTCATCTTCCCAATAATCAATAACTAAATATCCATTCCATTTATGGTAGGAGTGTTTTTTATATTCTATTAATGGGATTCCTTTTATCCGTTCTCCAATTTTAGGCAATTTACGTTTGCCTTTAACCCTTAAAACGGTGCTCGATTTTGTTCCTATTTTACAATTTATTATCATAACTCATTTAATTTTATCATTTTTCTTTAATAATCAGGTTAATAATTATTCTAATGAATTTATAGCATCGTCCACACTTTTAGTAAAAAATATAAATACTATTACTGTGCGGATAAATTCTTTAATTGTTTTCATAACTTATATTATAAATGTTAATACTGTTAATGTAAATTAAAATCATTAATTTGATATCCATAAATACTAGGGTGTATTTTTTTTATTGCTTCTCTGACTTTATCCCTCCATTCGTCTGTTGTTGTACGATAACCTAATCCCGCACCCAATATATCCCTTTTAGATGATTCAATTAATATTTTCAATGCATCCTTTTTTGTCATAACTCATTTATATATTTATTAACAAAACAGGGACAGGTACTATACTTCGCTGCCCCTGCTCTCATCAAAAACAACTGGTTGAACCCTATTTTTTTGTATCTGGTATATATTACTTCCGTAATCTTTTCTTTGCATCTATTATTTATTTAACAATATCCTTTATGATTCATCTTCTTTACAATATTCAGCAATAAGCATCTCTTTCCATAGTTTAATTGCTCTGATTCCAAGTATTGACAATGCTAATATTAAAAATATCCTAAATAATATGCCAGCATATAATTTATAAGGTTCATAGCATTTTTCATAATTCCAACAATCAATATCACCTATAATCCAAAAAACTATCATTATGTTAAAAGTAACAACAAGTGCTATTGTTGCTATATTAGCAAGTAATAAATAAAATTTGTTCGTAGAACTTAATTTTTTTGCTTTCATGATTTATATATTTAATAATTTATATTTAATGTTTTTCATTTTGAATTATATTTTAACCTTAACACCTAATGTTTCAACTAATTTTACTGCATTATCTAATGAATGCCCTTCTTCTAATAAATCAAATATTAATTCTTCAACCGTTACATCATATAGCGGTTGGTCTTCTTCAATCCATTTCTCTGTAAGCGTTTTTTTCATTTTTTAATCTCTTTATATTTATCACCAATTGTCTTTCCCATGTTCATCTTTATAAAGCAATCCTGCTATAATAAAAACTATTACAAGTATGGCTACTATAAAGAGTATAATTATTGGCAAATAACAAATCATTTCTCTAATCCTTTAATGGTTTGTGTTTTAATTACATATAATAAGTCATATACCCTTCATTTTTATTTATAATAGACTGCATTAAGTCACCCCACGCTCTCCATGTAAATCCCCAATGCTGTCCATCAGAAAATTTAAAAGTTATTCCCATATCTTGTTGTGTTTCACCTGTAATTCCTATTAAAGCATTCTCTCTTATTGCCTCTTTAATTAATTCAAAATGCTTCCTATATTTACCTTTATATTTATTAAGATATTCCTCCCATGAAGGATTCGAGTTATCACCACCAAGAAATACTTCACAATCATCCTTACTGTGAAATAATATTTTAACGGTTAATTTTTTAATCTTCTTTTCTGACTTTGGTTTCATTTTTTAATATAATTTCGTGAATCTTTATGTAATATTTTATCAAGTTCTTTATTCCAAATGTCATTTAACCTTAATCTCTCATCCTGCCAAGCAATAAATAATTTATGCATTTTTTCAGTACCATTTTCACATATTTCTGTAATTAATTTATCCTCTATTTTATTGAGTTTATCGGTATTTATTTCCATAATTTTATTGTTTAGTTGTTATTCTATTTCAATTATTAATATTATTCAAGCGCAATACCCTCAAAACAATTCTGACATACCCATAATAGTCCATCATCCGGTTTATCAGGATTAAAATAATCAAGTACTTGTTCCGTGTCATTATCACAATTTGGACAATATGCTTTTCTTTTTTCCATCACTATTCTATTTCAATTATTAACCGAGCTTTTCTGGCTCGGTAGCCTTGTTTATATTTTAAACTGTAATCGCCCACACCGTTTTTATTATTTGTTTCATTTCATCCTTCCTTCCGATTTGTCAATATCAGTAGCTATTAAC
>CBFCXR010000191.1:0-5129 GCA_965602045.1 uncultured Bacteroidales bacterium
TATCAACCTTTAAAATATGATAATCCTTATTATTGGGCACCATTCCTGCTTATAGGTAATAGCAATTAATTTCTCAGTAATGGGAATCATACCGGGTTGGTAAGGTTTGTTTTTATAAGTAACAAGATTGGTTCCAACACAATTAACCAGCCATGGAGTATATAAATACCTCCATACCCAGTCTTCATGAGTCGTAATTGCTAAATGTTAAATATTGCAATACATCGTTTGCTAAATTATAATAAATAGTTATATTCGTAACACGAAATTATTAAAAGTAACACTATGTCTGTAATAAGATTTGGAGTTTCACTGGAGCAACATTTAATGGATGACCTTGATAAATATGTTGAAGAGAATCAGTTTCCCAACAGGTCACAAGCAATAAGAAACTTAATTGAACGGAATATTGTTGAAAAGAAATGGAAATGTAATAACGAAGTTGCCGGCGCAATCGTTCTGCTATATGATCATCATAAAAGGGATATATCAAAAAAAGCCAATACTGTTCAACACGATTATTATAAAAATATATTATCATCACAGCATGTTCATCTCAACCATGATATGTGTTTAGAGACCATTGCCGTGAAGGGTAAGGCAAAACAATTAACTGAGATTGCAGATAAACTGATTGCACTTAAGGGAGTACAGCACGGTAAACTTGTTATGACAAAAACAGACTAATAAATTTTTTTTTTGGCAATAGTAACATCAATATAATATTGTTAACACTAATCAGTAAATCATGAAGAAGTTATTAATCCTGGCCATTTTGGTTTTTTTACTAAGATTTTTATCACCTGCTCAGGTTCTTTCAGATACAATATCTCTTGAAGAGGTTGTTGTAACCGGGACAAAAGTTGAAGTTGCAAGAAAGAATGTACCTCTGACAGTTTCAGTAATTACAAGTGAAGAAATTGAGCAAAGTGATGAGTCGGCACTTTTACCGGTAATAAGTGAAAGAGTGCCGGGATTATTCGTTACTGAACGTGGTATCACAGGGTTTGGAGTGGCAGACGGATCGGCAGGACAAATAAACATAAGAGGATTAGGAGGATCACCTACTACCCAGGTTTTAATATTAATTGACGGGCATCCCCAGTTTATGGGAATGATGGGACATCACTTGCCTGATGCCTATGTAGCTTCTGACGTTGAAAAAGTGGAGATAATACGTGGGCCGGCTTCAATTCTTTATGGTTCAAATGCAATGGGTGGTGTTATAAATATTATTACAAAAAAGCAGGTTGAAGATGGTATTAAATTTAATAGCAGGTTATTATACGGGTCATACAATACCCAAAAGTATATGGGGAAAGCCGGATTTAAGAAGAAAGGTTTTAATATCTTCGGCTCGTTAAATCATGACAGGACAGATGGTCACAGAGATTACTCGGATTTTAAGATAACAAACGGATATGTTAAAACCGGTTATAATATTAATGATATCTGGGAAATATCAGCTGATTTGTCTTTAACAAAATTTAAAGCCTCTGATCCAGGCCCCGAGTCAGGAACAGCAGGTGATAGTATTGATATATTAAGAGGGAAAACTGCATTATCAATTGAGAATAACTATAAACAATTAAAAGGAGCACTAAAATTATATTACAATTTTGGAGAGCATAAAATAACTGACGGATGGCATTCGACAGATGATTTATATGGATTAATGTTTTACCAGGGTATTAATATATTAAAGAGCAATACAATTACTGTTGGATATGACCGAATGATATACGGAGGGAAAGGCTCTCCAATAAATACAGTTATGAGGGATGAAGACGGAAATATTATTCCAGGGCCTGCAGGTCCTCAATTTACTTTATCAGAAAATAATGATAAGAGGGTAACTATGTCTCATGATGCAGTATATTCTTTCATCCAGCAGACTTTTTTTAGTAATTTGATTATTAATACAGGATTGAGATATGAAATGAATTCATATTATGGCAATGAATTTATACCACAGATGGGATTTGCATACCACCTTACAGAATTAACTACTTTCAAAGGTTCAGTTTCCAAAGGATACCGTCCCCCTTCAATCAGGGAATTATATTTTTTCCCCCCTGCAAATGATTACTTAGAACCGGAAAAAATGATCAATTATGAATTAAGCTGGATGCAGGACTGGTTAAGTAACAGGATAGAAACGGAAATAACCGGATTTCTATGGAAAGGTGATAATATGATTGTCAGGGTACCTTCTGTTCCACCCCCTCCTCCACAATACAAGAACACAGGAAAATTTCAAAATTCAGGTATAGAATTCGCCGGAAGATTTAATCTTCTTTCCAATCTCAGGTTTTGCGCCAACTATGCTTACATTAACATGAAAGAAAAACTATCGGCTACACCTGAACATAACATATTTATATCCGGTAATTTTCACTGGAAAAAATTTGTTTTTAATCTTAAGTTGCAGAATATCAGAAACCTATATAATGAAAATCAGGATGGCGTTATTGATATTATTGAGGATAGTTATTATGTATTAGGGGCAAAAATAAATTATTCAGCATTGGAGTATCTTAATTTTTTCTTTAGTGCAGATAACCTTCTTAACGAGGAGTATCAGATACATTATGATTATCCGATGCCCGGCATGAGTTTTATGACAGGTATTAACATCCGCATGGCAAATATGACATTAAAAGAGAAAGCCCACTGAAAAAACATTAGGTCGCTGCCCCTTTTCAAGCGTGATCCTCAATAAACATAAATGAATATGAAAAAGACATTTGTTCTTACAATTATAATTTTACAGGTTTTATTATGTAATGTTTATACTCATTCAGGTATAACCGAATATAATGTAATTATAGATACTGATTGCGCAATTGACGATTTCAGGGCTATAACGCTGTTGCTGGCTTCACCAAAAGTTGAAGTACTGGGCTTTACTACTTCAGACGGTACACTGGATCCTGTTGAGGGACAAAAACGGGTTGAATCTCTGTTAAAATGTTTTCATCATGAAGGTATTCCGGTAGCCAGGGGGCAAATTACGCTTAAAGAACCTCCCGGATGGAGAGATTTAAATCAAAAAATAAACTGGACGGATGAGCCGGTATTTGATAAAAATAATAACAGTTTACCAGCACCTGATTTCATAATTGAAACAATAAATAATGAAGAAAAAACTGTTACCCTGATTTGTTTAGGCAGCCTTTCAAATATTGCATATGCCATTCAAAAGGTTGATAGTATCAGGGAAAAAATAGAAAGAATAATCTGGTACAATAGGAATTCTGATATAACAAATGGTACTAATTACAGATTTGACAAAACATCTGCTGATTATATCCTTAAATCGGGTATAAAAGTTGATATTGTTTCAAATTTTTGGGATACTATCCCAGGAACAAATGACCCAAAGGATACTATCCCGGGTACAAATTACCTAAAGGATAGTATCCCAACTACAAATGACTTATGGGATAGTATCCCAAATATAAATTCCATTTATGCAAGAAAAATTTACCAGGTTCATCAGCAGGATGAGCTGAAAAACTCGATGCATAAAGGATATCTAAATTTATGGGATGATTTGGTGCCGGTTTATCTGCTTTCACCGGCTTCATATACAGTTGATAGTATTACCGGATATCCCAATGTGAGAATTATTTGTCCGGCTAATATAGTTCAGGTAAAAAGACAAATCCTGGATATCGTTAACATTGATAAAAATATTGAGAGTAAAGTTTTTCAGGGCTTTCCTGATGATCCTGAATTATATAGGGAAGATGTTGCAAAAGTGATGAATGAAATAATCAGGAAACATGGTCTGACTGAATGGAAACTTGGAGTAGTGGCAAACGAAATGCACGGACATTTGGGGATTTACGCGATAGTTGGAGTTAAGATGGGATTAAGGGCAAGAGAGTTTTTTAATATAGGGCTGGATGATATTAGAATTATTACTTATGCCGGACGAAAACCACCGCTTAGTTGTATGAATGATGGGCTGCAGGTAAGTACAGGTGGAACATTGGGGCATGGATTAATATTTTTGACGGATGAAAGCAAAATCCTGCCAATGGCTTTTTTTTCATATGAGAGCAAAACAGTTATAATTAAACTAAAGGATGAATATAAGGATATAATCAAAAACAATATAAAACAATGTATCTCTGAGAATGGAAATTTAACCAGGGAATATTGGGAGTGTGTTAGAAAACAGGCAATAGAATATTGGTTAGAGTGGGACAGAAATACGATGTTTGATTTAGAATATTGATATATAAATAGAGGGGACTGTCCCCTCATAATGTAGGAGTATATTATGAGTGATAAAATTTTGATTCTTTCGATTACTGCAGCATCAATGGGTTTTATTCATACTGTGCTTGGGCCGGATCATTATCTGCCATTTATAGTAATGTCAAAAGCCAGAAAGTGGTCAATAGTAAGAACGGGTATGATTACATTACTATGCGGTGTTGGCCATGTGGGAAGTTCAATACTAATTGGAGTCATAGGTATTGCATTTGGTTTAGGGCTTTCCAAAGTAAAAGGAATAGAGGGCATACGTGGGGATATTGCTGCCTGGGCTTTTATTGCTTTCGGATTTTTGTATATGTTATGGGGTATTTTCAGGGCAATAAGAAATAAACCTCATAAGCATAAACATTTACATAATGGAGGTATAACTCACGAGCATGAGCATAGGCATGCAAACGAACATGATCATACGCATAAGGGCGAAAAAGCTGTAAACTTAACTCCATGGGTATTATTCCTTATTTTTGTATTAGGACCCTGCGAGCCCTTAATACCCCTGCTAATGTACCCTGCAGCAAAGAACAATCCTGGTGGAATAATAATAGTGTCACTGATATTTGCAGTAGTGACTATATTAACAATGCTGGTCCTTGTTCTGCTTGCTACATACAGCTTAAAATCTATACCCCTGGGAAAAATGGAAAGATATACCCATGCTATTGCCGGGGCTACTATATTGCTAAGTGGGTGTGCGATAGTGTTCCTTGGGCTGTAAAATAAAAAGGGATGAAGGGGGGGACAGTACCCTAAAAGGGGGCTGTCCCCCCCTCATCTCCCTCTCAAATCATAACTTTATCCCTAATAACGTGATATCATCAATTTGTTCATAGTCTCCTATC
>CBFCXR010000192.1:0-5097 GCA_965602045.1 uncultured Bacteroidales bacterium
AATTCATCTGAAGCCGGATAACCTACTGTTATTATTAGTTCAGCTCTTTTATTTTTCGGAATATTGAGAAGTTCTTTAACCTTTTTCTCATTAAACCAACCCAGGATACATGTTCCAAGTCCTAATGACGCTGCCTGCAGACAGAAGTGCACTGTTGAAATCCCAACATCAATCAATGTATAAGTTTTGTTACGGACTATTTCTCCTATTTTTGAGGTAAAATTAGGCTTCTCGCGCACCACCACAACATGAACAGGTGCTTGTTTAGTAAAATGGTTTAATGGCAAAACACGATTATTTGTTGCATCAGCTATTAAATTTTTAAGTTCAGTATCATCAACCACTATGAACTTCCAAGGTTGTGCATTACATGCTGAGGGAGCTATCCTTGCAGCTTCAAGGCATTGTGTGATTTTATCTTTTTCAACCGGCTTATCGGTATAGGCTCTTACACTTTGTCTTGATTTTGCCAGTTCCAGAAAATTTAAATTGTTTTTCATTTTAAATATTTTACAAATCTCTTTTTTTCAGGATTAAATACATTAATGAAATAAGTAATAATGCATAAATAATTACAATTAAAGTATCCTGCCATGCTATATAATCCTGAATTTCCCTGAGTGCGTATTTCTTAAACGGGAAACGTATTAAGTTGTTCATAGCTTTAATCGGAAACAAACCTTTTACCCAGTCAATTTTAATTCTGAATAATATGATAGGTTCGATAATCAAAGTGTACAGAAAAAGGAGAGCCATAGATAAACCGGTTTTTTTAATTAACAGGCCAGTAAATAAGGCAAAAATGAGATAGGTGGAAATTTGAAGCACGTATCCCGGAAGAAATTCCATATAAGTTATAATAGCGCCTAATTCTATATTGCTGGAGTACATAAATCCGAGTGAAAAGCCTATAAGCATAATAAATAATGTTGAACCAAGACTCATTAATAACACCAGAAATATTTTGGATATAAGAAAATCCCAACGGCTCAAACCATTTATTATATTTTGTCGTAATGTGCCAAAACTTATTTCATTAGTAATTGATATTATTATGTATATAGCAAGGATAAATTTTAAAAAACCTGCAACATAGGTAATATTTTGCCATACATCAGGAAATTCATAAACAGGTATTTTAGATGGATCAATTATATCTCCTAAAGACTCTCCTTTCTTAGCAAGAAAATCCAGAAAAAATTTACCGCTATAAAAAATTGCAAATAAAATAACAAGATATAAAACTGACAAAACCCAGAATGAAGAATGTGATTTTACTTTTTGTAGCTCAATTTTTATTAACCTGTTCATTTTGATTCATTTAAAATATCAAGGAATTGTTGTTCCAGACTTTTCTTCTGAATAACAAGGTGAGTGATTATTATTTTATTATCAATAAGATATGTACTAAGATCAATTACTGACTTATTCTTATCAAGCATAACAATTATCTTATTGCTTTCTTTTTCAAGCTTTATTTTACCCTGAAATTCATTAAGAGCTTTTTCCAATTTATCCGGTTCAGATGAACTCACTTCAACAACTTGTTGATCTGTCAGTGCTACATCAACACTTCCGTTATACATCAGATTACCATAATTTAAAACTGCAAAATGAGTGCATACTTTTTGTACTTCATCTAACAAATGACTCGCTAGTATTACCGTCTTGCCTTGTTTGGCAATATTTTTTATGACTTCCCTGATCTCAGCTATACCTTGTGGATCAAGGCCGTTGGTTGGTTCATCCAGAACCATAACCATAGGATCACATAATAATGCTGAAGCAACTGCGAGGCGTTGTTTCATACCTAGTGAATAGGTAGAGAAATTATAATCTCTTCGTTCATATAGTCCCACAATTTTCAAAACATTATTAATGTTGCCATAATCAATACCTTTTATATCTGCAATAATTTTTAAATTCCGTAAAGCAGAGAGATAAGGGTAAAAGGCAGGAGTCTCCAGAATAGAACCTATTTTCTGTCTGTTTTCTTTTTTGGTAAAATTACGAAACCATTCATAAGTGCCGCTAGTGGGATTAATAACATCTAAGATTATTCCTAACGTAGTAGTCTTACCGCTTCCATTCGGACCTAAAATCCCAAATACACTGCCTTCAGGAACATTGAGTGATAAGTCACTGACAGCTTTTATTTTACCATAATTCTTATAAAGATTTTTAATTGAGAGTACGTTATCCAAAATTACCGGGTTTATTTTATTAATATTCTGAAATAGATACTTGATTTTAAATAATCTACAGAAGAGCTAATAGAGTCTTATATATATTCACGTTTCAATCACAATATTTAGTCCATCCGGTATTATAAATGGAGATCAATCTTCTTCTTTAAATCCATGAATTTACTAACATCTATACTTCCTTTAATATCAATTAAAACCAGACCATCTTTATTGTCTATAAGTGCTGCAAAACCAACTGTTTTTCCCTTTTTATCCCTTTTGTACAGATCAATGTTGTTTCCATTTTCATTAATGAGCATAAGGGCCACATATTTTTCTTTCTTCAGATTATCTTTAAGTTGGATTATGTCTTCCCTGCTAATTTTTTGTTTTTCTTTCTTGTAGATTAACACCATTATCTTCTCAATATCTTTTGCTAAATCTTTAAATGCAGGATTATTATCAGTATCAAGCATATTTAATGTACTACTATAGAAAAACACATTCTGATCCTCCGGATAAACTTTTCTGAATTTTTCCATACTATTGCTTTGTGACAATACAATAATTTGAGTAATAACCAAAAAAGATGATATTAATAGCAGCCTTCTCATAATTATTGATTTTTAAATCTGTAATATTTTGCTTCTTCTATAATAAGGACAACTTTATATGAGAAATATTACATAAAAATTCAACTTTTATTAAAACTTTCATAAATTTAATAAGTCAAAATTTAAATATCCGTAATACTTATTCAAAAAACAAATTTATTTGATTTTTAGGCAACTTTTTGTTAAAAATTACGTCTTTATAGAAGAACAAATAATTCGTGTTAAAAAATGAAAATTTATTATCTTATAGTTATTCCGATAACTTTATTTATACTTTCATTTAGCTGTGAGAGAGAAGAGGAGAGTTCTGAAGACATTCCCGAAGAACAGATAGTTGGAGAGTGGGGATGGATAGAGTCTGTTTACTATCAAACGATGTCAGGCAAGCCTTACATATTAAATCCTGATACAGTTGGTTACTCTTTAAAATATGCATATTCATTTGACGGTACATATGAAGTATTCAGAAACAATAAACTTGAGACCACAGGTATTTACTGGTTTGAAATACAGGATTATTCTGATGAAAGAAAACCGGATATCAGATTAATAACCCAACAGGACGACTATATCAAAGCCATAAAATTTCAGCTCAAAGGTGACTCTTTAATACTTGATAATACTGAAGCGGATGATGCAAAAAGAATATTTATCAAGATAAAATAGGACCTTTCAGCAATATCAATTTATCTGCTAACCTTAATATTTGTAACCTATTGAATCTTTTTTACTAAACCTCTTTTATAGCTGCAGCTAAAGCTTCCTGGAGCATTTCCTGCGGAGGTGCTTTAATAAATCCCTTTTCAACCAGTTCATTTGTCATATTCCTGGCATAGTTGATATCCTCCTTTGCTTTTGCATATGCTTGTTCTCTGGATATTGATATTCTGGCGACGCCTTCTTTTATAGCCTGCATAGCAACATCAGCTGCTTCTTCGGTAAATACATCCGTTTCACTCATTTTAGATATTATATCATCAGGACTTATACCTCTTTTTTCCGCAAAATTTGCCAGGGAGTGTGCAGCAGTTATGGCCATTTTATCTGTAATTTTTTTGGCCCTTACCATTAATGCACCCTTTAATATCCCTGGAAATCCCAGTGAATTATTCACCTGGTTAGGAAAATCCCCCCGGCCTGTAGCAACAATAAACGCGCCTGCTTCAATGGCAGCATACGGATATATCTCAGGTACCGGATTTGCACAGGCGAAAACAATAGATTTATCTGCCATACTACTTATCCATTGCGGCTTTATTACATCAGGCCCCGGCTTTGATAAAGCAATAAGGACATCAGCATCTTTCATTGCAATTTCAAAATCATCAACCTTATCCGGATTAGTGCTTTGACATAGTTCCCACTTACGATAGAATCTGGGGTCTGCCTTAAGATCGTCTCTTCCTGAGTGAAGGGAGCCTTTGGTGTCAAATAATATCATTTTGGAAGGATCAGCTCCATCAGTAATAAGCAACCTGGCAATTGTAGTATTTGAAGCCCCTGCTCCCAGCATTGTTATTTTAACATCTTCAATATTCTTATCAGCCAGTTTTAATGCATTTATTAATCCTGCAAGAGTAACACATGCAGTGCCCTGTGCATCGTCATGCCATACAGGAATGATACATTCTTCACGAAGCGTATCAAGCACTTTATAACAATTAGGCTGTGAAATATCTTCAAGATTAACAGCGCCAAAACTATGCTGAAGCATTTTCACAAACTGAATTATTCTGTCAGGATCATTGTTACCATGTTCATCTTTGCTATCGATACATAAAGCAATGGCATCAATACCTCCCAAATATTTCATTAGAAATGCTTTCCCTTCCATAACACCTAACCCTCCAGGCGGTGTACAATCACCATCTCCCAGTACCCGTGTGGAATCACTAACAACAGCTACCAGGTTTCCCCTGTTAGAAAGATCATATGAAACATCATTATTATCTCTTATTTCTGTGGAAACTTTTGAGACGCCCGGAGTATACCATACATTAAACCAATTAAATCCTAATACCGGTGCTTTCGGGACAGTTTGAATTTTCCCACCATAAAATTTATGTGCACTCTCAGCCAGCTTTTTTAAAAATAATGTTTTTGCTTTTGCAACCTGTTCCTGAGTAAAACTCTCAGGAAAAACCTCATCAAGATTTCCAAGACTTAAGTCTATTTGTTTTGCAGATTTAACCATATGAATTAAGATTTATGAGTTAGTATTTAATTTGATGCATAAGAAAAATAAAATGTAAAATGAATAACATATGAATTGGATGCTATTTATAATAGCTTGTAAT
>CBFCXR010000193.1:0-5053 GCA_965602045.1 uncultured Bacteroidales bacterium
AACAGGAAAAAGGAATTTATATGTTTACTTCATTCCGGGAACCCGCAACTGATGGACTATACTTACTTTATAGTTACGATGGTTTTAATTGGACTGACCTGGGATGTTCGTATTTACGGCCTGAGGTAGGTACTCAGAAAATAATGAGAGATCCATCAATTGTACAGGGGCCTGACGGGACTTTTCATCTTGTATGGACATCATCATGGCAGGGTGATCATGGATTTGGTTATTCCAGTTCAAAGGATCTGATCCACTGGTCGGAACAAAAGTTTATTCCGGTAATGGAACATGAACCTTCCACGGTTAATGTCTGGGCACCTGAATTATATTATGATGATGAAAACCGGGAATTTGTTATGCTCTGGGCATCTACTATCCCCTTTAGGTTTGCACGGGGCGTGGAGGAAGAGAAGAATAACCACAGGATGTATTTTACCACTACCAAAGACTTTAAAACCTTCACGGAAACAAGGTTATTTCTTGACCCTGGATTCAGTGTTATTGATGCAGTTATTGTTAAACAGGAAAGAGGGAAATACGTGTTAGTACTAAAGGATAATACACGTCCTAACAGAAATCTTAAAGTAGCATTTGGCAATCAGCCTTTGGGCCCGTATACGGATATCTCAGAAGCCTTTACTGATATGTTTACTGAAGGCCCGACAGTAATGAAAGCAGGTGAAGATTGGATTATCTATTACGATGCATACAGGGAAAAGAAATATGGAGCCATGAAAACAAATAATTTTAAGACATTTACTGATATTTCCGGCGAAATTTATGTGCCTGAAGGCCATAAGCATGGTACTATTTTTAAGACAAAGGAAAAGATACTGGAAGGATTAATAAAAGAAGCAGCACGTAAAAAGAGTGATAACTGATGACTTTTAAATATTATATTATGATTATGAATAAATACAGTTATAATGTTGTCTGCAAGATAGCATTAGTAATATTATGCGGGTTATTTTTTATAACAACGCAGGCCGGCGATACTGTGAGATATACAGGTAATACTCTTAGTAACATTGATTATCACCATGGACAGTTAAAACCGGCTATTGGTGTTCACAATATACAGATATTGCGTGCTAACCGCGAGTTTCCGGAAAATGCCGAGAATTATGGATGGACCTATAACCATGCTCCCATGCTGGCTTATTGGAACAATACCTTTTACCTGGAATATCTCAGCGACTCTGTAGAGGAGCATGTGCCACCGGGCCAGACTTTATTGGTTACTTCAAAAGATGGCTATAACTGGTCAAGGCCCTCAGTACTTTTTCCTAGATACAAAATCCCTGATGGAACAGTTAAAGAAGGATATTCAGGCATGGCACAGGATCTATATGCTGTTATGCATCAACGTATGGGATTTTATGTATCGAAAAATGACCGTATGCTGGCAATGGCTTTTTACGGGATATGTCTGGATAAGAAAGACAAACCCAATGATGGGAAAGGCATTGGGCGTGTAATTCGTGAAATCCTTATTGACGGCAGTTTAGGACCAATATATTTCATTAGATACAATGCTGCCTGGAACCGGAAAAATACTTCTTATCCTTTTTACACTATGAGTAAAGATAAAGGATTTGTTGAAGCTTGCAACGAATTGCTGGCTAATCCTTTGATGATGCAGCAATGGAACGAGGAGGCCGACAGGGATGATCCTCTTATACCTCTGAAAAAGCAGTATAAAGCTCTCTGCTATTATCATTTGCCGGATGGCAGAATAGTTGGATTGTGGAAGCATGCCCTTACTGCCATTAGTCAGGATGGAGGAAAAACCTGGCCCCGCCCTGAAAGGGCTCCCGGCTTTGTTACTAAAAATGCAAAAATATGGGGACAACGAACATCCGACGGGCGGTATGCTGCTGTGTATAATCCTTCGGAATTTCGCTGGCCGTTGGCTGTTTCGACCAGTGACGACGGAATAATTTACAATAACCTGTTACTGGTTAACGGAGAAATTTCCTCCATGCGGTATGGAGGTAATTACAAATCATACGGACCACAATATGTCAGGGGAATTCTTGAAGGTAACGGAATACCTCCTGACGGAAAACTCTGGGTAACATACAGCATGAACAAAGAAGATATATGGGTGGCATCAATACCTGTTCCTGTAAAAGATAAAGCAGAAACACATGTCAATGATATTTTTGAGCAAATGCCTCCAGGTGAAGAACTTAAGCAATGGAACATCTACAGTCCGATCTGGGCTCCTGTGAAAATAGAGAAGATATCAGATAATACCAGGTGCCTCTTGCTTAAAGACTATGACAGGTATGATTATGCAAAAGCAGAAAGAATTATTCCGGAAACTAAAAAACTGTTGGCAGAATTTTCAATTATCCCTTCTCAAAATAACAAGGGCTCATTGCACATTGAGTTTCAGGATGCCAAAGGTACTGCTGCTGTCAGACTTATCTTTGACTCCGACAGTATCATTAACACGAAGAATGGCTACAGGTATAATAAAATGATGAAATATGGTGGCGGTAAACAATATGATGTTCGTGTCGAGCTGGATGCCGGTTCACGGTCTTATAATATTAATATTAATGAACAGTATATAGCAACAAACCGCATCTTTTTTGCACCTGTGAAATATTTCGAGCGTATCGTATTCAGAACAGGTGATATACGACGATTCCCCAATCCTGATTCACCTGGTTTTCAGGATTTTGATTTACCCCTGGCCGGAGAACAGGTTGAACAGGCTTCATTTTATATAAAATCACTGATAACCTCAGAATATTAAATATAAGGCTAAGGAGAAGATGTTTTTGGAATTTGTAATTTATTTGTTATTTGAATTTTGTTATTTGTATTTTAGAAAATTTATATTTCTCATGAATATCTACATTACACTGTTTTCGATAAGTTTTTTATAAAAATATTATTTTCTATATAATTATTAATATTACAATAGTATAAATAATATAATGCACAAAAAGATAAAAATAACCTTAATAATATTGTTTATCCTCCTTTTCGGATGTGTTGTAAAAAAGCATTCTGTTAATAGATCATCATTCATACTTGATCCTGAGAATTACAGGCATTACGTTGATTTATTTAATCGTATGGAGGATGAGAATATTGTAAATGCCATTCCAAATGAACAGTCATGGGAGTGGATGCGCCAAAATATACCATTGTTTGAATGCCCT
Source organism: uncultured Bacteroidales bacterium (assembly GCA_965602045.1). Taxonomy (GTDB): domain Bacteria; phylum Bacteroidota; class Bacteroidia; order Bacteroidales; family UBA10428. The sequence continues at coordinate 3,183 of CBFCXR010000193.1, forward strand.
CAGGATAATTTTGAAGAGATTTACTACTTCCGCTGGTGGACGTTGCGTAAACATATTAAGGAAACCCCCGTGGGTTATGTAATGACTGAGTTTCTTGTTGACCGTTCGTATGCCGATGATTATAATATGATAAGTTGTGCTTTGGGACATCATATATACGAAGCACGGTGGCTACATGACCAGCAATATCTTGATGATTATGTACGCATATGGTACCATGGTAATGAAGGCAAGAACATGGAAAAGTTGCGTAAATTTAGTAGCTGGACTGCCGATGCGCTTTATAATCGCTTTCTCGTTAATGCCGATACCGGCTTATTAACAGATATAATTACTGATCTCGATGCAGATTATATGGAATGGGAATCCCAAAAGGGTCTTCCTAACGGACTTTTCTGGCAATATGATGTCCGTGATGGTATGGAAGAATCTATCAGTGGAGGGCGCCATGTACAAAATGCCAGGCCCACCATTAACAGTTACATGTATGGCAACGCAAAAGCAATTGGTGAATTGGCTGTGATTGCAGGAAGAAATGACCTGGCTGACAAATATGTTGCAAAAGCCGCTACCATAAAACAACTTGTGCAGCAAAAGCTTTGGAATCCCACAAATAATTTTTTTGAAACCTTAAAACCTGATGGAGAATTTGCCAATGCCAGGGAGGCAATAGGTTTTATTCCCTGGTATTTCAACCTGCCTGATCCGGGATTTGAATTGGCATGGAATCAGGTGAAGGATACGGAAGGTTTTCTTGCACCATTTGGGCTGACTACAGCTGAGCGCCGCCACCCTGGATTCAGAACCCATGGATGCTGCAATTGTGAATGGGATGGAGCTGTTTGGCCATTTGCAACTTCACAAACCATGACAGCCATGGCTAACCTGATAAACAACTATGATCAGTCAATTATTAATGATTCGATATATTTTAAACTTCTTGAATTGTATGTGGAATCGCAATATTATCGCGGACGGCCGTATATAGGTGAATATCTGGATGAAACAACCGGCTATTGGCTAAAAGGTGACCAGGAACGCAGCCGTTATTATAATCACTCTACCTTTTGTGATTTAATCATCACCGGACTAATAGGGCTTCGGCCTCAGGCTGAAAATGTTATTGAGGTAAATCCGTTAATCCCTGAAGACCAATGGGATTGGTTTTGCCTGGATAATATATTATATCACGGAAAAATATTATCTATTTTCTGGGACAGGCATGGGAATAAATATAATCGTGGAAAAGGGTTTTATTTGCTTGTAAACGGGAAAAAAGTTGTTTCATCAGATAAGCTGGAGAGGATTATTTATAAAGATTCAATGTGATACAAAAAGTAAAATGCATTCAAATTATTTTAATAATAAATAAAATTATAAATATTAGCATGTATGAAAATATATTTGAATAAATATATAATAATGCTCTTAGCCTGTAATGTTTTTTTATCCTGCAAACCTGTCATTATAGAAGACATACTTTTAACCAACCTGCGTTGCGAAATGCTGGTTAATCCGGAAGGCATTGACAGTCAGAATCCACGCCTTAGCTGGGAAATATCAGGCAACCGGCGTAATATCATACAAACTGCTTATAAGGTTATTGTTGCTTCAAAACCTGAAAAACTAGCCATTGATGAAGGCGACCTGTGGAATTCAGGTATTGTAAAAAGCGATCAGTCAGTTCATATTAGTTATGCAGGAGAATTTCTTAAAAGCAGAAAAAAATGCTATTGGAAAGTTAAAGTATGGTCAAATAACGGAGAAAGCAAATGGAGCCAGCCGGCATACTGGAGCATGGGATTGTTAAATTATGTTGACTGGAAAGGAAGGTGGATAGGAGCAGACCATGCGTTTCCATGGGACAGGGA
>CBFCXR010000194.1:0-5052 GCA_965602045.1 uncultured Bacteroidales bacterium
TATCACCGGTAGATGCCGATGAGATATTTATGGGAGGAGTTAATATATGGAAATCTTATGACGGGGGAGAAAACTGGGAGCTTAATACTATATGGTACCATTATACAGGAAATGAATATGTGCATGCCGACCATCATACACTTGTATTCAGCCCTTACAATAATATTCTATATTCAGGTAATGACGGCGGGATATACAGAACCCGTAATATGGGACAATCATGGATTGATATGAGTGACGGATTACAAATTTTGCAAACATACAGAATTACAAATTCTGTGAATAATCCAAACATAAATCTGGCCGGCAACCAGGATAACGGCACATTTATGAGAAATAACTCACAATGGCACAGGATTATGGGAGGTGACGGAATGGAATGTTATCTGGACCATTTAAATGAAAACATAATATATGTTTCGGTACAGAGAGGAGGTTTAAGAAGATCAATCGATGGAGGCTACACATTTAACAGTATTAAACCTAATTCAGGCTTCGATGGAGCGTGGATTACACCATATATATTGCATCCTGTGATATCTTCGTTGTTATATGCAGGATATACTGATGTGTACAAAAGTCTGAACGGAGGGGTATCCTGGACAAAAATATCTGAAAACCTGACGGGTAATATTAATCTTACGGCATTAGCTGTTTCTCCTGTTAATGATAATTGCATTTATGCTGCCGCTAAAAATAAAATCTGGAAAACAAACGATGGCGGAGATACATGGATTAACATAACAGGTGGACTCCCTGATGTTTCTATTAGTTATATTACTGTTTCAGAAACTGATTATAATAAATTGTGGGTGACTTTTTCAGGATATTTTAGTGGGAATAAAGTTTACTATTCTTCAAACGGAGGCCAGTCATGGTCAAACTACTCCGAGGGATTGCCCAATTTGCCTGTTAATTGTATTGTTTATCAAAATAACACAAATAATGCCCTTTATGCTGGAACAGACATAGGTGTTTATTATCGAGACGGGACAATGACCAATTGGATAAATTTTTCGGATAACTTACCAAATGTTATCGTGTATGAGCTGGAAATACAATATAGTTCGGGTAAACTGCGGGCAGGAACATTTGGCAGGGGTTTATGGGAAACAGATTTGTACACGCAGTCATCGACGGCTTACGCGGATTTCATAGTTGAAAATACTTTAATATGCACGAATGCCACCACAGAATTCACTTATTATTGTACAGCTTCTATTGACAGTTTAAAATGGGATTTCGGAAGTAATGCCTCTCCGGCAACAGCAAAAACAACTGGTCCGCATACTGTTAGTTACAGTGCAGATGGAATGAAAACTGTCTCATTGTCAGTTTACAGATTTGGAGTGGAGTATACTGAAGTTAAGACTGAAATAATTGAGGTAGCAAATGAAATTGATTTTTATGTTTCGTCTGATAATGCAAGTCTGTGCGAAGGTTCGGAGGTTCATTTGTTTGCAACCGGAAATTATGATTTTGTCTGGACACCCTCACAGGGGCTGAATCAAACAACAGGAAGTCACGTTATTGCTAACCCCGATCAACAGACAACCTATACTGTAACTGCAACCAACGGTTCATGTAACACTCAAAAAACTGTAGATATCATGGTTGCAACAAATGATGATGTTTGTGATGCGATAACAATCATTGAAGGATTAAATGGTCCTTTTACTAATGAATGTGGAACAGCACAGATAAATGAACCGGTACCACCGGCCGGATCATCAGGATGTGAATCACAGGATGGCTGGTGCGATAGCGAATTGTACATTGACAATAGTATGTGGTTTAAATTTGTTGCCCCTGATTATGACGTAATATCAATTGAGACCGATGGATTTAATAACCAGATTGCAGTCTATGATGCTGAAAGCTGCAGTGACCTGTTATCCGGTGCCTATACTTTGGTTGCAGCTAATGATGATTTTCCTGGAAAAGATGATTATGCGGGTTGTATACAGGAATTAACCGGCCTTGAAGCCGGAAAGACATATTGGGTTCAGATTGATGGTTCTTATAAAGCAGCAATAGGACTATTCACAATAAAAATTAATAATTACAGGCTCAGTCCTGTTAGTGAAAGCTATTACAATGAAAATATGTCTGTTAGTATTTTCCCAAATCCCAATTCAGGAGTATTTACAATTGAATGTTCAATAGAAAAACTGTCGGATATTGTTATAAAGATGTATAGTATAGACGGCAGTATTGTATACGAAAAGCATTTAATTCCATCTCAGCTCGAATCAATACATAATATAAAGATCGATAATATCACCAAAGGAATCTATATATTACAGTTATCTCATGATGGCAGTGATATCTTCAGGAAGATATTTATTAAATAAAAAAAAAAGGGGACTGTCCCCTTTTTAGGGGGCTGTCCCCTTTTGTATGTTATTCTACATCTTCAGGGACCAACACAACTCTGATATATTCGTTGAGATTAATATATTTACTGGTAACTCTTTGTAACTCATCAGATGATATTCCTTCAATTTTCTTTTCATAGTCAATAAACCTTGAGAAATCAGTGCCTTTTAAATAACAATCCTGCAAGTTGTTGAGCCAGTAATTATTTCTTTTGATATTTTCCTCAATTTCACGCCTTTGTATTTCTTTAGCTTTTTTAATATCCTCTTCTGATACACCTTGTTGCTGTATCTTACTAATTTCAGCAAGGGCAGTATTTGTAAGACTATCTATATTTTCCGGTGAGCAGGGAAATATGATTTGTAAATATGCACTGCTATAAGGGATTTTACTTAATCCGGCATCTGTATTAATACCATAAACTCCACTCAATTCTTCACGCAGAATTTCAATATATTTTCTGTCTAATATTCGTCCCACAGTGGTCAATAAATGAGCATCCTTTTCATTCCATTTAACATCTTTCTCAAAATAGATTGAAACAAAGCTTTTTGGAGCCATACCTTTTTCAATTACCTTTTCCACTTTACCTTCAGGGGGACGTATATTTAAATCTTTCCATGTTTCTTTTCTGTCAATCCCGGGGAGACTAGCTATATATTTTTCAAGTAATGGCTTAATTGAATCGGTATTAAAAGCACCTACAAAGAAAAATGTAAAGTCGCTTGCATCTGCAAACCTGTCAGCGTAGATTTCAATAGCTTTATCAAATTCAATCTTTTTTAAATCTTCTTCCGTTGGTAATTTATTGGCTCTGGGATGATTATTTGTCTTTATCCTGAAATATTGATCAAAATAAAATCGCACAGGATCTGACAAAAGATTTTTATAATATGCCTGTTGTTTGCTTATATATGATTGAAACGAAGACTCATCCTTACGGGGATTAGTGAAGTACAGATAAATTAGCTGAAATAAGGCTTCCATATCCTTTGGTGAAGTATTACCTTTAAATCCTTCAAAGTAATAATTAATACTGGGTGAGACACTTATTGCTTTTCCTGCCAGTATCTTTGTAAGATCGGAATTTGAAAATGTGCTTACACCACTTTCACCAACAATTCCATCAGCATTAATTGCAGACTGGTGATCCTCATCAGTATATAATGAGTGGCCACCCGGACTAAATGCTGATATCAGTATTTCATCATTTTTAAAATCGGTTGATTTTAATATTACCTTAACTCCATTTGATAATTTTAACTCTGTAATATCGATTTCTTCAATTTTCTTCTGATCAATAATTTCCCCCTTTTTTATAATATTATCTATCAGACTTGTAGCTATTTGCTTATCCTCATAAGGACTTAAGTCTGATTTCTCCACCTGCGAAATAAGTGCGGTTAGATCATTTTCAGATGGAATAATAATATCATCTTTTTCCGGTGCCTGTACAACTATAACCCTGTTATTGTCGGTTATCAATTTATCTGCCAATAAGTTAACCTCTTCCAAAGTAATTCCGGGAAGATACTGTTTGACAAAATTATATTCAAATTCAACACCTGGTAATGGCTCATTCTCAAGGAAATGACGTATATACTCTGATGCAAAGGTTGATGATTCTGTTTTATCCCTTTCACTATATGCTTTTTCATAAAATCTAAGCATGTCTTTTTTAAATCTTTCTAATTCGCCTGCAGTAAATCCGTGATTTTTAACACGCAGGTTTTCTTCAAAAAGTGACTGCAAACCTTTTTCAATTCCATTTTCACCAACAAGTGCAACTGCCTGAAATGCATATTTTGTTCTTGCCCATAAACTGCCATAATAAGTACCTGCATTAATAAAAGGTGGATCCGGTTTTTCTATCAGTTCATCCAGGCGTTGATTCAACATACCGGTAAATAAGCTTTGAATAAGCATATTTCTGTAATCACCATAGGTTTTCTGAATTTCAATATCAGTTTTATAATAAATCCTGACGATTGTAACAGGTGCTTCTTTATCCGTGTTAATTGAAATCAACGTTTCCTTATGATCAGGAACTTCATATGAGAGTCTTTGCCTTGGTTTATCTGGTAGTTCCAGCTTATTAAAATGCTCCTTGATCTTCTTCTCAGTTTCATCAACATCTATATCCCCGACAACAATAAAAGCCATTAAATCAGGTCTGTACCAGTCATGATAAAACCTCTTAATTGTTTCATAATCTGCATTTTCAATTATTTCCTTTTTGCCAATTGGCAGTCTTTCAGCATATCTTGAATTTTTAAACAGTACTGGAAGATATTTATCAAGCATTCTCTGTGACGGACCTCTGCCCACTCTCCATTCCTCAATAACCACGCCGCGTTCTTTATCAATTTCTTTATTATCAAAAGTTACATTGTGTCCCCAATCTTCCATTACTAAATATCCATTATTTAAAATATCAGTCGAATCAGTGGGTAATGTGAGCATATAAACTGTTTCATCAAATGATGTGTATGCATTGATGTCAGGGCCAAATTTTATTCCAACTGACTGAAGGTAGCTTATCAGTTCGTTTTTTTCAAAGTTTTTGGTGCCATTAAAACACATATGTTCGATAAAGTGTGCCAGGCCACGCTGATCTTCGTCTTCAAGAATTGATCCGACATTTACAGCTAATCGCATTTCAACTCGTTTTTC
>CBFCXR010000195.1:0-5030 GCA_965602045.1 uncultured Bacteroidales bacterium
ACCCGGGAATAACGGAGGTGATGGCTGGGCAGTTGCACGCCTGTTAGCTGAAAAGAATTATACAAATGTTGACCTGTACTTATTAAAAATTTCTGATAAATTATCACCTGATTCCGAGATAAATCAAAAAAGGCTTAAAGAACAAAATATCGTGAAGAGCTCAATATTGGAATCTGAAAGCAATTCCCCTGAAATAAATGATTCTGACATTATAATTGATGGCTTGTTTGGTTCCGGGCTTACCAGGCCTTTATCAGGATTATCTGCAGCACTTGTAAATTACCTGAATAAGAATAGAGCCACAATAATAGCAATAGATGTTCCGGCTGGTTTGTTTGGTGAGAATAATAGCAGTAATATCAAAGAATGTATAATAAGAGCAGATTTTACACTGACTTTTCAATTTCCCAAACTTTCTTTCTTTTTTCCTGAGAATGGTTTATATGTGGGGGATTGGCATATTTTACCAATTGGCCTGCATCCTGATTTTATTAATGATATTGAAACACCATATAATTATATTACTGGCAAAGAAGCAGGAGAGAGGTTAAAATTCAGAAATAAATTCTCTCACAAGGGTACTTATGGTCACGGCCTGCTCATATCAGGCAGTTATGGTATGATGGGTGCAGCAGTACTGGGCGCAAAGGCAGCACTTAAAACCGGTATAGGTTTGGTTACGGCACATGTACCGGCATCTGGATGTGAAATATTACAAACTGCTATTCCCGAATCAATTGTAAGTATTGATAACTCAGATATTGCATTTACAAAAATTCCTGATCTTTCCGGTTTTAATGCAATAGCTGTAGGCCCGGGAATTGGCCGTCATGAAAATTCACAAAAGGCTCTTATGGAATTACTTAATAATACAGATATTCCTTTGGTTATTGATGCTGATGCCTTAAATATCATATCTTCCAATAAAGAATGGATTGAACTTATACCTGAGAACAGTATCTTAACACCTCATCCTAAGGAATTTGAGAGACTTGCCGGCGCTTATAGTGACAACTATTCCAGGAACCTTGCCCAGATTGAGTTTGCAAAAAAACATAAAATATTTGTAGTACTAAAAGGTGCATATACCACAACTGCCTGTCCGGATGGAGCCTGCTATTTTAATACTTCCGGGAATCCGGGTATGGCCACTGCAGGTAGTGGTGATGTTTTAACCGGAATTATTCTATCTTTACTTTCTCAGAATTACTCACCAAAAGATGCGGCACTTTTAGGTGTATTTTTGCATGCATTAGCAGGAGATATTGGCGCTGCAGAAACAGGTGAAAATTCACTAATTGCATCAGATATTATAAATAATTTAAGTAAGGCTTTTTTGAAACTCCTGAGTTACAAGCATCAAAATGAGTAAGAAATATTTATCTCCAATCTGGCTATTTTTTATCATTTCTTGTGTACCACAAGAAAAATTTTATATTGCTAATATTAATGATCTTAAAACACTTGAGGATAATACAACCATATATGTATTACCGAAGACTATCTTATATATTACAGTAAAAGCTACCAAAACAACCTTTATTCCCGGACCTTTTCATAACTATGCTTATAAATATTTAAGTATTAGTAATGTTCGTGACAGCAGCAGGATACAATGGAATATCCCGGATATTGATATTGGTTTTTATAATGAAGCAGATCCTGATTATTTTTTTTCTGTAAGAAAGGAAAATATCAAAACACCAAATCAAACATTATCCCGGTTAGCAGAGGATAGCTTGATACTGTATCCGGATCAGCTTTTTAAAAAACATAGCTTTTATGAACAGGATACATCATCTGCCAGTAAAATTTATTACACGGATCTATCAGTAAAGCAAAACATTGATTTAATATTTGACACAACTTACAGAGAAGTATATCGGGATTCGGTATATGTGAAAATACCAATATTGAATAAGCAGCTTGCAAGTAAATCACTGGAAGAGAAGGCAGAAGAAGCAGCAAATTTCATTGTTAAAATCAGAAAAAGAAGGTTCAAGCTATTATCTGGTCAATATGATTATATGCCTGATGGTGAAGCATTAGCTGTTGCAGTTAAGGAGCTAAATAAGCTGGAAAGTGAATATTTATCACTTTTTACCGGGAAAGAATATACTGATACTTATAAGAAAACTATTCAATATATCCCTGATATTAACAAGAAAGTATCAAAAGAGATTTTATTTCGTTTTTCCGGCACAGAGGGATTTGTTGATTTAACAGGGGTAAAAGGTAAACCTGTTATCATTGAGGTATATGATTTGGATAAAACCATAAGCTTTGAACATCTGAGTAATTTAAACACAGGGAGTTTTACTCAAAAATTTTTATGGGCCAGATTGCCTGATTTGGCAAAGGTTAAATTATTATTGAATAATAAAATTATTACGGAAGCTGAATTGCCGGTTTATCAGTTTGGTAGTCTTATCCCATTTTTTATTAACAACTGAGAAGTCAAATTACACAGTTGAGCTGCTAATTAGTATCATCTGCTAAAATCATTCAGTAATCCGGGATTCATAATTTGCTAAAAACTCATCCCATGTACTGGTCTTGAAATAATCTTCACCGATAAACTTTACAATCTCGTCAAAACGCTTTGCCTTTATATATCCTTGAATTGCTTGCAGTCTCCTTATTTTCTCATCAAAAAATATAACTGACGGATAACTCATCTTTCCATCTAAAAAAGCTGCGGCCAGTTCATGATATCCCCTCCTGCCTTGTGGAACAAATTTGTATGTTTTTTCTCCCAGTTTAATATCCTCCTTTTGTTCAGCATTAAGTTTAACGTTATAAAATGTTTTATTAATATATTCTGCAATAATTTTATTATCGTAAGTATTTTTTTCCATAACCTTACACCATCCGCACCAATTAGTATATACATCAACAAGAATTTTACGCGGTTCTTTTTTATTAAGTTCCAGAGCCTCTTCGATAGTATACCATTGTACAGTTTGTGAAAAACCTGTTGTATAAATAATAACAAAAACAGATGCAAGAATTAATCGCTTCATTTATAGGTTTAAAAAATATTTAAATATTAAAATTCGATAATAAAATATAAGTATCCAAACAACGCAATATAGTAATTTTTGTTCCAAATGTTATATTGCAGAATATTAAAATTTAATATTATATATTTAATGATATAAATAATTTATTATATTTTTGATTTGATAATGTTCAAATAAATATTAATATGAAATCACAAATTACTGATCTTGAGCCAAAATTAATCTGGGGATTTTTCAATGATTTAACAAATATTCCCCGCCCTTCAAAGAGTGAAGGCAAGGCTATCAGCTTTATTTATGACTTTGGTAAAAGGCTTGGATATGAGACAATTAAAGATAATGTTGGGAATGTCATTATAAAAAAGCCTGCCTCAAAAGGTATGGAAAGGAAGAAGGTCACAGTACTTCAGGCTCATTTAGATATGGTACCGCAGAAAAATACACAAAAGGAGCATGATTTCGAAAAAGATCCTATTAAGGCATATATTGATGGAGAATGGGTAACGGCAGACGGAACAACTCTGGGTGCTGATAATGGTATTGGAGTCGCTGCTATCATGGCAGTATTGGAATCAAAAGATGTTGAACATGGTCCCATTGAGGCTTTATTTACTATAGACGAAGAGACGGGATTAACAGGGGCCTCTGAATTAAAGCCGGATATACTTAAGGGTGAAGTATTACTAAATCTTGACTCAGAACATGATGAAGAGTTATTTATTGGATGTGCCGGAGGCATTAATGCTAATATTACGTTTGATTTCAAAACGGATAAAGTTCCTAAAGGGTATATTCCCTATAAGGTTAGTGTTAAGAATTTAAAGGGAGGGCATTCGGGACTGGACATTAATAAAGGACGAGGCAACTCTATTATTATATTAATACGCATACTATGGAGGGCAACTTTTAAGTGTGATATAAAACTCTGTAATGTTAACGGCGGAAATTTAAGAAATGCCATTCCCAGGGAAGCATTTGCTGAAATACTTGTGCCAGAGGAAAAATGTGATGAATTCTCAAGATTTATTAATGGTTATGAAGGGATATTAAAAGTGGAGTATTCAATAATTGAACCTGATATAACTATCAAAGCTGAACAGACCGGGTCCCCTGATTATATAATTGATGAAGAAACTCATAAAAAATTCATAAGTGCAATTTATACTTGTCCTAACGGTGTGATACGCATGAGCAGTGATATTGAGAATCTTGTTGAAACATCAAGCAACCTGGCTATTGTAATGACAAAAGCCAAACAGATACATGTTCAATGTTTGTTGCGGAGCAGTATGGAATCAGCAAAAGATGATCTTGTCGGCAGGTTCCAGAGTTTATTTGAATTGGCCGGGGCAAAGGTTAATTTTGAAGGTGAGTATCCTGGCTGGAAACCAAACATGGAATCAGGAATACTGAAAATTTCCAAAGATGTTTATCAGAAAAAATTTGGGGTCCTGCCGGAAATTAAGGCGATTCATGCCGGACTTGAATGTGGCATAATAGGAGGTACATATCCTGCCATGGATATGATTTCATTTGGCCCTACAATTAAGGATGCACATTCACCGGATGAAAAAGTGAATATCACAAGTGTAAGCAAATTCTGGAATTATTTGATTGAGATCTTAAAGAATATTCCTGATAGAGATAATTAAATTCTCGACTTCTTTATTTCATAGGTAATTGATTCAAATATTTCAATCGCTGCACGGGATTTGTTTAGAGTATAAAAGTGCAGCCCCGGAGCTCCCTTATCCAGTAAATCACGGCATTGCCTGATAGCAAAATCCAGGCCTATCTGATATATTTTTTCAGGATTGTCCTGATATGGTTCAATTGCCTCTATTATATCCGGAGGGATTGTTGCACCAGTCATCTGGGCAAACATTTTAATTTGTTTAAAGTTTGTTATAGGTATTATTCCGGGTATTATTCTGCAATTTATATTATGTTCTTTTGCAAGCTTAATAAAATTGAAGTACTGGTCATTATTAAAAAACAATTGAGTAA
>CBFCXR010000196.1:0-5004 GCA_965602045.1 uncultured Bacteroidales bacterium
GGTGATGGTGCCGGCGGAGGAGATTTAACAAACGGCAACGTATGGAAGATAAGATTTTTACCCGACGAAGTTGGAGAATGGCTTTATAAGTGGGAATGGAGTGATACCACCACTGGGGGAGAAGGCACTTTTATTTGCGATTCAAGCAATGCAGGTAAGGGTATCATAAGGCCCTACAAAGAAAATCCACATTGGTTTGCATATAATGGAACCGAACCGGTTTGGTTAAAATCATATTACGAAAGTGGCCATGGTTCCATTGCGCAACCCTTTGACTGGCTTTCTACTAATGTTTATCAGGTCTTAATTGATAATGGCTATAATCATTTCCAGGTAAACTGGCTCCTTTCGCTTTGTTGTTTTAGTCAGTACTACACAGATGGACCTGCACAATCAACAACAGATCTTACACTCTATCAAAACGGTAATCCATCAAGTACCATGCGATTAGATGTTTGGCAAATGATGGAGCGAAATATTTCCTGGCTGAATGATAAAAACATTGGTTTGTTTATGTTCCTCGGTTTTAACGGAGGTCGTAATGGCGGGCCAGACTGGACCATCTTAAGCGATACTGAAAAAGATTTTTATGTGCGTTACGTGTTGGCTCGACTGGCACCATTCGCCAATATTGCAGGTTGGAATTATACATGGGAGGTAGAAGGTAACACCGAGAATGGGGAATTGGGTTGTATGCGGCTTGTTCAAAAATATGATGTGTTTGACCACCTTCGTACATATCAGGATGAAAAACCCAAATATAACGAATTCAGTCGTCCCGAATACAACTTTGCGGGCATTGAGAACCATAGAATTCACTCTGATAACAGGGAGCCTGAATACTGGTCGGCACCCTGGACCCACCACGAAGCCTGCCTTTTGGGTTATGTACCTGGCAAACCGGTTTATATGGTAGAAGGAAACTCACTCTGGCGTCGCTATTGGGTCAACAAGATTATAAAAGAAACTGGCAAGATCGTGACCCAGGCCGAGTTTCGTCAATCCGCCTGGGGTTGTGCTACGGCTGCTGCGTCTTTTACCTGGTGCGGGCATCAGGGAAGCGGAGACTTAACTGCATATGGTCCCCAAGGCTTACCTTTTCATGGAGATGAGAATGAATACGCCTATGCATCATTACAAGTTGATATTCTTACCAATGTAATGAACAATGAACTTGCATTTTATAAAATGAATCCCTCTGATTCACTTCTTTCTGATCATGATTCCCATGCAGTATGGTGTTTATCAGAACCCGGGGAGCAATACCTTGTATTCTCAAAAGAAGGAAGTCCTTTTAAACTGAAGTTATCTGCCGGTGAATATAATAACAACCAATGGGTAAGTGCCATGACTGGGGCAGGCATAGAAGTTCCCGCCTTTACTGCTTCCGAAAATGAAATTGTTTCGTTTACCCCACCGGATTCCAATATTGACTGGGTGCTTATAATACGTAAAGATGGAACACAGAATATTCAGGAAGAAGCGAATTTCCTTTCTGCTGAAACCGATACTACAGGTATGATAATTCTTTTGAGTTGCAACAAGGAAATAAGTATTCCTGATGGCTATAGTTATGGTTTTACAATAAAAGAAAAGGCAGGAACAGGAACATATTCCTTAAAAGAAGTTACAACTGACTCAACCAATAAAAGCACCATAATAATAGAACTTAATAGTTCAATTTCTTATAACAAACAAATAGTATTATCTTATGTGGGCACATTAGAAGCAACAGATAGCTGCATACTTGCGCCAATAAAAGATATGAATGTGAAAAATAATTCAAAAAGTGGGATGCCTGTTGCAAGTGTAAATGAATTGCAGAAAACCAATGTTAAAGTTTATCCCATTCCCTGTAAAGATCAGTTGCAAATATCATTTGAAGAAAAGATAGATAAAATTACATTTTATAATGTTTCAGGAGTTGCTATTTTCGAAAAAAGTAATGTTAACCAGTCTGATATACGGATTTCCTTAAATGATATACCAGCTGGAATTTATGTGTTGTCCATTAACACAGACAATTCCATTGTAAAAAAAGTTTTATTAAAAACTAAAATTTGAAATGAATAATCACGAATTTAAAACTTCTTTAAAAATTACTGTACTGGTACTATTGCTATCCCTTGTATCTAACATATATGGTCAGAAAAAAGATTCTATAAATCATTATTCGTCAGTCGTTAAATCCTATATCTATAAAGATTACAAAGGCATGTACCGTGAAGGTGGAGGATCTTTGGTTTACCCTTTTCTAACACCTGGAAGTAACCAGTACGATAATGTTTTGTGGGATTGGGACTCATGGTTATCAAACATAGCTTTAAGGCAAATATTATCGGATATTGGTTCAACAAAAGATAAGGAGGAAGCCTTGAAGTATGAACAAGGATGTGTGTTAAATTTTCTTCACTATGGTGATTGGGATGGTTATTTACCCATAGTAATTTGGGAAGATTCGAAACCTCGCGAAATACGTCCTGAAAATATTTATGATGTAAATATGCACAAACCTGTATTGGCACAGCATGCCGCATTTATTACCCGGGAAACAGGAGGTGATGCCGAGTGGATGCGCGAAAAGTTTTATCATCTTCAGGCTTTTGTTAATAATTATAAAAATCACCACAGACACGAAGCCACCGGCTTGTACTATTGGCAAAGCGATGTAGCAATTGGGGTAGACAATGATCCGGCTACCTTCTACCGTCCTGATAAAAGTTCAGCTTCTATTTATCTCAACTGTTTAATGTACAAAGAACTTTTGGCCATGGTTTACTTAGCACACCAACTGAACCTTTCAGAAATCGAAAAGGAGTTTGCTTCCGATGCCGAAGATTTAAAAAAAGCTATCCAGGAACATTGTTGGGATGAACGCGATGGTTTTTTCTATAGTGTTGACTTAAATCTCAAATCGCTGGAAATTAGGGAAGATAATACCCTTGGGAAAAAGTTTATGATCCATAGCGGCTATCCTCGGGACTATCACTGTCTTATCCAACGAATTGAAGTTTGGTCGGGCTTCCTGGCTTTATGGGCAGGCATAGCCACGCCGGAACAAGCTGAGCGAATTGTTAAAGAACACTTTACCGACCCCAGAACATTTAATTCTCCTTCTGGTGTTCGTACATTATCAAAAATGGAAAAAATGTACAGCATGAGAGCAAGTGCTAACCCCTCAAATTGGAGAGGGCCTATCTGGGGAGTAAGCAATTACATGGTATTTAGCGGACTGGTCAATTATGGTTATACCAATGAAGCTGAAGAACTGGCCATAAAAACTATTTTGTTGTTTGGTAAAGACTTTGAAAAGAACGGTGCCCTGCATGAGTATTATGAGCCTGAAACCGGAGAACCTATTTTAAATATAGGTTTTCAAAACTGGAATTATCTGGTGTTAAACATGATTGCATGGCTTGAAGGAGAAAAAGTAATTAAGGAGTTTTAGTTTCTTCCAGGGGATTTTCCATCACTAGATCATCCGTTTACTGATGAAAAAATACGAAACAATGAAAATTACTAATGAAGTATTAATTTTAAATATTGCCAGAGTTTAAAATGCAGGATCGTAACATTAAAGAACAAAGAGTAACTTAAATATAAAATGAAATGAAACAGTCTGTCTTTACAATAATATTAATTTCTGAATTATTAATATCAGCTGTATGTTCTTCCCAGAATCCGCTTAATTTCGGGAGCAAGATAAGAACAGCGGATCCTTCAGGCCATGTTTGGAATGATGGTAAAATGTACCTTTATACTTCTCATGATGAAGAATGTCAGCCAGACTTTTGGATGAAAGACTGGCATGTTTTTTCATCAGATGATCTTATCAACTGGACAGATCATGGTCCCTGCCTTTCAGTTAATGAACTATCATGGGCCGATAATTATGCCTGGGCGCCTGACTGTACATATAAAAACGGGAAATATTATTTTTGTTTTCCTGCCGGAACGGGTGTGAAAGATCGCAAAAACCCTGAAAACAGCACAAAATGGATGGGAATTGGAATTGCTGTAAGTGACTCACCAACAGGGCCATTTGTTGATGCTATTGGAGGTCCGCTCTGGACAGAACCGTATGCAAACGATCCCTGTCTTTTTACTGATGATGGTAAAACCTATATCTATTTTCATGGAGGAGATGATTATTTGGTTGCCGAATTATCAGATGATTTACTTAGTGTAAAAGGCGATTTTTATAAAATGGATATGGGTGGTTATGAGCCAAAGATGGAGGGACCCTGGGTGTTTAATAGAAAAGGTGTATATTATTTCACCATGCCGGAAAACAACAGGGTACTCTCATATTACACGGGAAAATCGCCTAAGGGTCCATGGAAATATCAGGGCAGATTTATGGAACAAGAAGGAGAGAGCAACAACCATCATTCCATAGTGGAATATAAGGGCCAATGGATTTTGTTTTATCACAGATGGCTTGATATCCATTCATCTTGCGGTAAACAACGGCATTGTTGTGCTGAATATCTTTATTTTAATGATAATGGAAATATTCAGGAGGTTGAAAGAACGGATACGGGAGTCAATTTTAGTGGCAAGTATTCCGGGAAGATCACCCTCCAACCAAAGAACTGAAGTTTGGGTAACAGGAGTTGAGTTTAACAATGAAGAAAAAGCAAGGAGTTTTTTTTATATCGATTGCTGTGCAGGAGATAATGAAATAATTCACGATTATAAACAAATGATAATTCTATGAAAATTGAACATTTTGCCCTTAATGTAAAAGACCCCATTGCCATGGCGCAATGGTATATCGAGAACCTCGATCTTGAAGTAGTAAGAAAAATGAACAAAGCACCACACACCCACTTTATGGGTGATAAAAGCGGCGCCATCATGCTGGAGATATATAACAATCCTGCCGATCAGGTTCCCGATTATAAGAACATGGATCCCTTGCTGGTTCATCTGGCATTTGTAAGCCATGATCCGGAAAGCGACAAAAACAGGTTGATAGAAGCAGGTGCATCCTATGTTGAA
>CBFCXR010000197.1:0-4942 GCA_965602045.1 uncultured Bacteroidales bacterium
GCCTTCTGTTTTTCCTGAATTATAGCAAATATCTCACGATCCCCGATTGTCATTTTCATATCATAAACAGCGGCACGTGTTGAAGCAGGAAAAACGTATATGGCTTCCAGAACATTCTTCCCTTCATTTTTATATACCTGGGAGATTTGCACATCTGCAATTACACCTGCAATACTTACTTCTGCCGAAGTTGATATAAGAGGCAGCTGATCAGTTTCAGGATTATCACTTTTTACAAAGAAATACGGTGAAAGAGTTTTATCGCTGCTTTCATCAACCTGGCTACAAGTCAGACTTAATGGCATTAAAAACACAAGAAATATTAATACTTCCTTTATATTTATTCGTCTCAGTTTCCTAATTATTATTGTTTTCATGATTTCAAATTTTATGAATTATTAATTATTATTTTTGCAACGCAAAGTTTACCGGCATTTTATATGATACTTTTACTGGTTTCCCTCTTTGTTTACCGGGAATCCATGATGGTGAAGATTGAATGACTCTAAGAACTTCATTATCAAGAAGCGGGTCAATTCCTCTTAATATCTTTACATTTGTTACTTTGCCTTTCTTATTGACAGTAAATTCAACAAATACTTTACCAAATAATCCTAAACCAAGAGCCTCAACGGAATACTCGATATTTTGCGCAACATAGCGTCTGAATTCTTCTAAACCACCGTTGCGAAATCCCGGTTTTTCTTCAACTATGAAAAATGGTACAGGTTCTGTATCTTCCTCATTTATAATATATTCAATTGATTCCCAAATATTAGTCTCAACATCAACTATTATTTCTTCTTCTATAATTTCTTCATCATCATCTACTATTTCTATCTCATATACAACAGGAGGTTTGACCTCAGGAGGCATTTTCTTTTCCAAATATGTAATATCCGTCAATTCTTCCTCAAAAACATTACCAT
Organism: uncultured Bacteroidales bacterium; assembly: GCA_965602045.1. Taxonomy (GTDB): domain Bacteria; phylum Bacteroidota; class Bacteroidia; order Bacteroidales; family UBA10428. Next base: position 930 of record CBFCXR010000197.1, read on the forward strand.
AATTGTCGTATGGTATCCGGTTATTTTTCTCAATACTTGGCCACTCGAATGCAATCAGCACAAGTGACAAAGAAATTGCAAGTCCAACCTGAAAAAACAGTAGTCTTTTTTTCTCTAAATCCGCATTATTTGCTTTTTTGTGTTTCATGATTTCTAATTTTTTATTTTCAGTTTTTAAATTAGATGCAAGGGGTTCTGAAATTCCATAAAAAAAAGAATAAAAAAGGGACAGCCCCCTCATCTTTTAGGGAGCTGTCCCTTTTTTATCAGCATGAAAATGCCAGTTTATTAAAAATCACTAATCATGATCCGATCAAAGGGAAGTTTTGTAATAAAGTTGATTAAATTTCCGTTTTTATATATTTTTATACATAAAATTATTAAATAAGTCTTGTTTCCGGGAAATAAAAAAAATATAAATAGTAGAATAGATAACTATCATAATTTTGCTGATGAGGAATTGATTGCAGAATATTTCTCAAATCATGAACCTAATATAATTGGAGAATTATTTAAAAGATATACGCATCTGGTTTTTGGTGTATGCTTAAAATATCTACAAAATGAAGAGAAGAGCAAGGATGCAGTGATGGAAATATTTGAAAGTCTTATTGAAAAACTAAAAATACATAAAGTCTTAAGTTTTAAAAGCTGGTTATATAGTGTTTCAAAAAATCATTGTTTGATGTTAATTCGTGTAAATTCATCAGACACAAGGCTCAAAGAAAAAATATATCAAAATTTAATTTCGGAAAATGTGGAATTACAGGATCAAATGCATCTACTATTTAAAGATGAGCAAGAACCTGTAGCTGAAAAATTAGATGAAGCAATAAACCAGCTTAAGAAAGAGCAGATGAATTGTATTAAATTAATGTATTTGGACGATAAATCCTATAAACAGATAGTGGACATCACTGGATATTCAATGAAAGAGGTTAAAAGTCATATCCAGAATGGTAAAAGAAATATTAAGAACTATTTAACTGATCTTGATGATAAAACGAAATAAAATAGTAAAGTTATTTTTGAATAGTGGTTGCTTAGCGTTTGATACTGTCAACTACTATTTAACTGACAGATTGAATCCCGAAGATAAAAAGTCAGTTGAAAAACACATCAGCGAATGTGAATTTTGTGCTGAAGCTATTGAAGGATATAGAAAAACAGATATAAAAGAACCATTATCCAAAACTGTTGAACAACTGAACATTGAAATAGATAAAAACTATCACTCAGCTGGTAAAAAAGTACTATCCCTAAATCAAAAAATCATTGCTTATTCTTCATTAGCTGCATCAATATTGATACTTGCAGGATTATTCCTGGTTTTGAAAAATATGAAAATCAGTCCGGACAAGATTGTTACTGAAAAGATACTTCTTAAAGATAACAAAGACAGACAAGGCAAGGATCAGGAAAATTATAGGGAAAGAGTTACTGGTTTCTCTTCCGATTCTGTTGCAGAACAGATTGAAATAATAAAGGCAATTCCTTCAAAAGTGAAAGAAATTCCGATAACAAGAAGATTACCTGTTGAAGTTCCTTTTGAACCTGTAATTGAAGCGACTGTGGAACCACAATCAGTTGCCGAAATTATAATTACTGAAGATGATTTAGGTGCTGAAGCAGTTGAATATCAAAATATTGAAATAGCTGAGACTCAGACAGAACATGGGATTGAATTAGCATCTCCGGTTGCGTCTAAAAGATCTGTCGGTAAAAGCAGAATGAAATATGCAAAGAAGGCGGATTTACAGGTAGGTCAAAAGTATGAAAAAGAAAGTACCCATGTAATACTGTCTGAAAATAATGCAGAACCTGAGTACCAGATGAAACTTGAAGAAACGGACAGTTTTAAGTATATGGAAGGTGATCATGACCTTGAGATGGATTTTGTGCCGTTTGAGGAGAAAGAAGCAGGGGAAGAAGAAGTTTTTATTATTGTAGAAGATATGCCACAATTTATAGAAGGGGATCAAAATGCTTTCCGTAAATGGATACAGCAAAATTTACGATATCCCGAGATTGCTGCTGAAAATGGAATAAGTGGAAGGGTATTCGTACAGTTCGCAGTAAATACAAAAGGAAAAGTTGTTGACGCCAGAGTAATAAGGGGAGTTGACCCTGCTCTTGACCAGGAAGCCCTGAGAGTAGTAAATTCATCACCTAAATGGCAACCGGGCAAACAAAGAGGTAAACCGGTTAAAGTACAGTTTACTTTTCCGGTGGTATTTGTACTTCAATGATATACTATTATCTCTAATAGTATTTGCTTTTCTTCTGTTTTTTCTTTCTTTTATGCCTTATCGTATAAGTTTTTCTTTTCTTTGGCTCTTTATATTTCGTATTTCTGGGTAAATCCGATTTCTTTGGTATCATCAGATTTTTTCTTTCCTGCATATCTTTAATTCCGCTACATCCTGTTATTAGCAGAAATACTAATAAATAAACAAAGAAAATCTTATTTTTTAAAACGTTGATTTTCATATTAGTAGTTATTAGTTTAAGTATTTCACATTAAAATATAATCAAATAACGAAAGATTTATTATCCCATGTTAGATAATATTAGTTTTATACGTTTATAATTCTCATGAGTTATCAGGTTCCCTGAAAAAATATTTGAATATTTTTTGTGTTATAACTATTTTTTAAAATTATTTTAATAATAATTAAAGTGCCAGAGATGCATTAAAAATAATGTTATAAAACCGGTTTTATTAATATGTAAACGTAGAAAACTTATATTAATAATTATTAATAATTTCTATTCTTATTAAACTTATCACTAAAATTAAATATTTTATTAAAAGAATATTATAATTTTGTAAATGATATGATTATATAGTATTGAATATTAGATAACTTCTTATGCATTAAGTATAGTAATTACATGTTAAACTTTTGTTTCAAAACTATTCTAATCATAAAGTTATGGCAGATCCAAAAAAAAATGAAACTGAAGTTAAAAGAATTACAGAAGGAGTCTTTAGAAAGGTCTTTTATTTGAAAAATTTAATGATGTCAGTTGTCGATTACTCAACAGGACCGATGGAAAAGCCAAATCCTTTGCACTCACATCATCAGGAACAGATATCTTATGTTGCAAAGGGGCAGCTTTTTGTTGTTATCGGGGACAAAAAGAAACATATGAAAAAAGGAGATGTTTTTTATATAGCCCCGAATACACCTCATGCAATTCAGCTATTAAGCAAGGATGTTAGAATTATTGATAGTTATTGCCCTATTGTAGAAGAATATTTAAACATCTGAGGTCCCGGTTCCAGAGGCATCAGTTAATTAGTTTTATTAAGACGTCTCCCTGGGGCTTTCTAAAAAGTCTCCCATATTTGTCTTTCTGAACACCTGCCTGAATGCCCTACATATTCTATCATTCCTTTAAAATAAAAAATCATTTAAATAAAAATGTAAACCCAAAGGGTTACTTTTTTCCTGTTTACGTAATTAAACAGTAGAAAAACTTAAAAAGCTTTGCAATAAACGACATCCAAGTAATCCGGCCGTTATATGAAATTATGTTAATAGCCAATGTTCTGTCTACTTATAATAATTAGACATTCGGCCGGTCAATATTTTTAATATGTCTTTGGTAATTAAAATGTGAAATGAAGGTTTGCGCACTTTGACAAAACCTGCATTTTTCACCTTGGGGTCAGTGTTTTCTCTTTATATAGCTTTTGAACAAACATCTTCCGGGTATCCGAAGTGTTTATTTCTATATTTCTATTCATAATTTTCGCAAAATATTCTGTATCAGAATCCTTGATAGAATTTTCATGATTAAGTCTTTTTTCCTCAAGAGCTAATTTTATGTCATTCAGACTTTCATATTCCATATCACTGTTATTATATGCATAATAAAACTAAAATAATACTATTCTTATGTGTTTAATGTTAGGGGGATTAAAGATGAAGAGAAGGATAATACTAATTTTTATGATATTTGTAATCCTTTTAATTTCCGTTCTTTCAGCAAGTGCAATATTTATT
>CBFCXR010000198.1:0-4939 GCA_965602045.1 uncultured Bacteroidales bacterium
CATAATAATAATTTTAAATCACTTATACTTTGCTAAAGATATAGTTTTAATTAAATAAAGAATATTCAAATATTGAAAAAAAAATTAACATGCATATTTATTTCTCAGTTTTATTTAATTATTTCTTTTTATTGGTTATAAATACAGTTAGAACAGCTCCGATTATTACGAGCATTGCACCACAAATAGTTAAAAATGTAAAGTTTTCAGGTTGAATCCAGGAAACTTCCAATGCACCTAAAATTGCCATTGTTATAAAGGTAATGATAGGATTCTGCGTAATAATTACACTCACTTTATTTGCGGCCAGGTATTTTAAGGCTAAAGCCAGAGAGCCATATGCCGCCAGAGTATTTAATCCTAAAAATATTATTAATAACCAATATTTGAATGATATTTCAAGTAAAGTGCTATAACTGACAAACGGTGAATATAATATTCCGGGCAGTCCGAATATAATTATATTAAGTTGCATCGGCGGATATATTTTAACCAGCCTTTTTTGTGATATTGCATAACCTGCCCAGGCTATTGCTCCAATAATAATCCAGGTAATTCCCCTGTTAAATATATTTTTATGTCCGGGAAGAGATGATAATTGTTCCTGGTAAAACAATATTAATCCGGATACTACCATAATAAAACCTATCAACTGGAAAAGATTTACTTTTTCTTTATAAATAGTAAAACCCGCTAAAGCAAGTAAAACAGGTCCAAGCTGAATGAATACTTGTGCTATACCAGGGGAGGTATATTTTACTCCACTAATAAATCCAAGATAGTTAAGGCCCAGGCATAATGCCGCGATAATAAGTAATACAGGAGGATTTTTAATGATTTTTAACTGTGAACGGTCGGCTATTAAAAAATACGCAGCTAAAATAATGAACGCTATACTAAACCTGGCCCATGTAATATCTACAGGTCTAAGATCAGTTAATGAAACTTTTAAGGCAATAGCCAAAAATCCCCACAATATTGAAGTTATTGAAGCAAAAATTACTCCTTTAAATTTGGCAGTAAGGTTCATTAAAATGAGTTAATCTTTAACAGGATTAAAAAGATGCAAAAGTAGGTGAATTTATGTTAAATATTGAAAACATAAAAAATAAATAAGTTTAAGAGTTAAAAAATTAAAAAGGAAATATAAGACAGAAATCGGGAGTTTCGGATTATATGCCAAATGGGATAAAGAGGGCAGGGAATTGCCTAAAATAGTTGAATTCACAAATATTATCAAAGCAGATGAAGGAAGTGAGTTCGGAATGATTTTAAAATATTTAAAGGGAAAGGGAGTAAAGCTTCTAGCTATCTTCTCTCATTTTGTATTTTAAAATAATTCGGTGAGCTTTTTCTACTTCATAAGCTGTCTGCCAGTCAATATTATTGCCATATGAGCTTAATAATTCATTTTTACACAAGGCACAAATGACATCTTTTGTTTGATGTTTGTTACATCTTTTGCACATTTTTTGTCCGGCATCAGTCTCTGTTTTTTCCATTTTTTTTAGATTATTTTACGAATTGAAAATATAAGAGTTGCATTAGTTTAATAATAATTTGATGATATATATCACCATAATTTTATAAACCATTTGAAATAGGAATCGTATCATTTGTTAAATATGAATAATCATGATTTATTCGATAGAGCATACCAATACAACTCCTCTTATTAACTTTAATAACGGCAATATCAATATTGTCGGAAGGTCTATCCCAACAGTAAATTATGAATTTTTTAACTCTTTTATAAATTTAATTGAAACATATTCAAAGGCTCCTGAATCTCACACTGTACTGAATATCAAACTTGATTATGTAAATGCATTTTCAAAACGATGTATAATGAAATCATTTAAGATATTTGAAAAGATGCACAGGAAAGGATATAAGATTAGAGTTAACTGGTACTATGATAAAGATGATGAATTTATGCTTGAATTAGGATATATTTACAATTCTCTGGTTGAGTTGCCAATAAGTTTTATTGAAAAATAGTATTATTAGAATATATGTCAAAAAAAGGGGCAATACTGATTGCCCTTTTTTTTTAATGTTTTTTGTGGTTTCTATTATGTTCTTTAATAAACTGATCAAGCGCCATAGTCATAGAGGGTGCCTGTGGCATTGGTGCCTGTAGATCCAAACGTAATCCTGCTTCTTTAACTGCTTTAGCCGTTGTTGTTCCAAATGAAGCAATTTTAATGTTGTTTTGCTTAAATTCAGGGAAATTCTTGAGTAAGGACATAACACCCGAAGGGCTAAAAAATACCAATATATCATAGTTAATAGATGATAAATCAGATAAATCACTACTAACAGTCCGATAGAGAATTCCCTTTGTAAACTTTATTTCATTTTGTCTGAGTAATTCAGGGATTTCCTCTTTATGCTGTTCTGACAGAAGCACTAAGAATTTCTCCTCACAGTGCTTGGTAATTATATCGATCAAATCTGTAAATCTCCCTTGTCCAAAGAAAATCTTTCTCTTTCTGAAAATAATATATTTCTGAAGATAAAAAGCTACTGATTCAGAAATGCAAAAATATTTCATGGAATCAGGAACGTTAATCCTCATTTCTTCACAAATTCTGAAGAAATGATTAATTGCAGTTTTACTTGTAAAAATAACAGCAGTATGATTTAAGATATCGACCCTTTGTTTTCTAAATTCCTTACATACAATACCTTCTACATGAATAAAAGGCCTGAACTCAATTTTTACGTTATTTTTTACAGCTAGTTCATAATAAGGAGATTTTTCTGATTCGGGTGTGGGCTGAGATACTAATATTTTTTTGATTTTCATATTTGAAAGTCCTCCTATAATTACTTCTATATCAATGATATGAAGAATTTATACCCAAGTAACAGTGGCAAAATTTCAAGGGTACAAAGGTACAAAATCAAATAAAATAAAAAAATATCTTTTTTGATAATTATTTGAAATCCTCTATACAGGCGTATTATATGTGATAAAATTATAAATATAATGCCGGTAATTATTAATACCTTTGTTATATTTTCAGTCATATATATCTGAATTATAAGCAGAAGGAATAGAATCAGTCCCAAATTTTTATTTATTATGTAATTATTGTGTATATATTCATTAAAAACTTCAATATTGTTAAAGAGAAACCCAATTATACTTAACAAAAATATCCTGGCAATGGATATAATTACTATCAGGTTAATTAGGAACAAGAGGGTTTCAATAGTATTAAAATTAAATACTTTAATTTGATAGAACTCTAAAATCTTTAGAATAAATATTGCAAGGACTATAACATATATGAAATTCAGAGCAAAAGACACTCTTTTTATCAGTACGTTTTTTTCTCTGAATAATTTTACAGATACCTGGTAACTAAACAGGGAATTTAATAAAATAGTAAAGTATTTTCTGTAGAATATCTTGATCCACAGGATGAGTAATATTATAAAAATAATAATTCCCAGGAAAAAGTCATTTGAGCTTTCATTTCTTTTTATCGGGGCAATGTTTTTATTATTATAACCGGTAGTTAATTTATTGGAAAGGGTTTTTAATACTATATTTCTGGGATATAATGTATCATTCGTTCTGACGTTAACCAAAAAATTTTCTCGTTTGTTCCGGGTAAGTTGTGCTGAATCCGAAGAAGGATAGACGTCCTTATGTAATTTGATGGTATCCGAAGGTTGATGTTTAACATATTTCCTGACAACTTTTTGTTTAACTTCCGTTGTATCAGAGCCACTGCTTATAGAATCAGCTATTTCTGTTTTAGGGGTGGCTGCAATACTATCTTCAGCAGCGGCATCTGAATCTTTCAGATACTCTATGAACTCTTTTCCGGAAATGATTGAATCTTTTTCAATTATTTTCTTAACATCAATAGTATCTATCCTATTTGAAGAAATATTTATTGTATCGGCTTTTTTAAATTTGTTGTTTGATGTTAACATTATCTGACTGAATATAAGTAAGATGCAAAGATAAATATTTATTCTTTATTTTTTGTGTCAATTGTAATAGTAACCGGACCATCATTTATTAAAGAAATTTGCATTAGTGCCCCGAACTCTCCTGTTTCTATTTTTTTATTAATGTCGCTCTGAAGTTTAAGTATAAAATTGTTATAAACAGGAATTGCAATATCCGGATTAGCTGCTTTAATATACGAAGGCCTGTTCCCTTTTTTAGTGCTTGCATGCAAAGTAAACTGGCTGATTAATAATATTTCACCGTCAATATCTTTTACTGACAGGTTCATGATTCCGTTTTTATCATTAAAGATTCTGAGTCTTGAAATTTTACCGCTTAACCACTCGATATCTTCAGAAGTGTCATTATTTTCAATCCCCAGAAATACTAATAATCCTTTGTTTATTGAGGATTGCAGCGAATCATTTATTGTAACTGATGCTTTAGTAACCCTTTGAATAACAGCTCGCATAATAAAAGCATTTTATATTATAAGTAAAAATAGATAATTGTTAAACAATGAACAATTATAACTTTTGAACTGAATTCAGGATGTATTGTTTTTAAAGTGCAAAATATAATAACAAAAAACCAGTGTAAATTACACTGGTTTAAGCTCCCCAGGTAGGACTCGAACCTACGGCCCTCTGGTTAACAGCCAGATGCTCTAACCAACTGAGCTACTGAGGAATTTTGCGTCGCAAAAGTAAATTAATTTGTTTAAATATGCAATTAATAGTTGAAAAATTCTGCTCTTTTGGATTCCTGCCTGGCCGGCCGGCAGGCAATCTGTAACTTGTTGATTTGCAAAATACAGATTGCTCCGTCGTTCCTCCTCCCGATGACGGTTGATTTGGAACTCCCACTGATTTACATTATTCAACCACTTAATATAGTATACTGACTTATTGTACTTTTTAAAAATTGCTGTATTTAATTTTGTTTAACATCCTTTTAAAAAGAAAT
>CBFCXR010000199.1:0-4913 GCA_965602045.1 uncultured Bacteroidales bacterium
CAGAAAAAATATAAAAAATACAGGTATTTGCATCTTACTAATGGTTTGTATCCAACCTTAAAAATAATTAACAGTACAAGAAAGATTAGAAACAAAATTATATTCGGTCCTTTTAAAGGAAAATTCTTTATTAATAGTCTTATTAATATAATTCAGAAATATTTTAAGCTGAGACTTTGTTACGAAACAAATCCTTTAACAAAATGCTTATATCATGATCTGGATTATTGCAATGCCCCATGCATCATGAATATTATGCCACTGGAATACACGGCCATAGTTAATAAGGTAGTCGATTTCTTATGCGGTAACAATGAATACATAATCACTATGCTTGAAAAAAAACTTAATTATCATGTTACTCATACTGAATTTGAAAATGCGCATGAAACAAAAAGCTTAATCGAATTCTGTAAAAACTTTGCAGATAAGCAAAAGTTCTTTTACCGCTTTAAATATGGAAAGTTGAAAATATTCGAATACGATGACACTGTTCCGTTTTATGTATTTGATAAGGGCAGGCTCGAACTGAACACTGGAAAGGTGAATAATAAAATCATAGAATCAAATAATGGTTTGTTTTACTTTGATAATGAATTATTTAAGGATTCAAGAGTTTTATTGGACAGGGCGGATATTGTATATAACTGGTTAACAAGAAATAAAAATAGTTGCAGGCACATCTTTGAAAATTAAAGTCTCAATCATCCAGCAGCAAAGGAACTGACCTTCCGTTTGATTTGAGATATACTCCTGTGGCTATTTGTATATTAGCCAATCCATCGCAATAATTATGAAATTTCATTATCGCTGTTCCCAATTCAGGTATTTTCTTTTCCTCGACACTGGTATTTCTTATCAGGGCATAACCGCTTACAGGATTTCTCTGACAGTAAGAATTTAACTCTACATGTAACATAGCCTGCTGAATAATGCCTCCGGATATACTTGTAGCTTCAATAATCTGACCACCACCTGTAATCCAATATGAATCATCAGCGAAATAGTCTTTTGTAGCCTTTTGGTCAATATCAATAAACCATGCATTTTGTTCAACAGAGACATATAAATCATTCGGCCTTTCGTTTTCAATCCTTGAAATCTCAAAATCAATTTCTCCCTGAGATAAAACCAGGTCGAGTAATGATTCTGAATTCGTATCAATATTAATATCATTTCCGGCAAATACAACTATAATTTTGTCCTCTTCCTTAATGACAGGGACAGTATGGACACTCAGTAAAGTAAAGTCTTGTGTACTAATATTAATATCGGTGAAAATAATAGATAAGATTCCTGCATCTTCATCCGGCCAAAAGGCTGCAATAGTGATTTCACCAATACTACCTCCCGAAAATAACACCTGGTTATCATTACTGATGTTAACCAGACTTATTGAAGTGCAGGGGAAATCAGTACAATTACCTGTAGTTATTACAAACGGAATCTGTTCACCTGCCATCACAGACATGGCAATTGATGCTGAATATCCTATTGCAGCAGCCGTTTTAACAACGTGAGCAATAGGCTCTGTTTCGGGATCATGAAAATATTTCTTTGCTTTCTTGCAGGAAAAAATTAACAAGGAAAGTAGTAACAGAGAGACAACTATTTTGAGGTTAAGGCGCAACTATAAAATATTAGGTTTATTATCTTATTATCAATTTCTACATATGTTGCCTATTGATAATTAATGTCGAATTTACTAAATATCATTTAGGTATTATACAATCGGAGCAAAAATTCATACTATTATTTCAAATTTATAGCTTACGGGTGGGACTGCTTTTTTGTTTTTAACTCAAAAACGGTTATTTCCGGCCATATACCTACGCGTCCCGGAAAACCTATAAATCCAAAACCCCGGTTAACATACAAATACTTACCCTTCTCTTCATATAATCCACACCATCTGGGATACATAAGTTTTACCGGACTCCATTTAAAATTACCTATCTCAAAACCCATCTGCATACCATGTGTATGCCCGCTCAAAGTGAGGTGTATATATTTTTCGAATTCCAGGACTTGCCCGTCCCAATGTGACGGATCATGCGACATTAATATTGTAAATCTTTCACCCTGATTATTGCTTAAGGCTTTGTCCAGGTCACCAAATTGATGGAAAGGGGGCTTGCCCCAGTTCTCGACACCTGCAAGCGTTATTATTGCACCATCTTTTTTAATTTCAACACATTCATTGTTCAAAAGTCTGAATCCCATTGAGTCCTGATAAGAAGCCAGTTTGTTAAGGTTATTTTGACGTGCTTCTTCAGAAGGCCACTTAAAGTAATCGCCATAATCGTGGTTTCCCATTATAGAATACTTACCATGAGGAGCCTTTATGGAACCAATAATATCAATATACGGCTTAATTTCATCTGCAAGATTATTTACAAGGTCACCCGTAAATAATATCATATCTGCATTTTGCTTTTTTATTAGCTCAATGCCCCTCCTGACAGCAGAAAAATTATCAAAAGTACCTGAGTGAATATCTGAGATCTGAATAATCTTAAATCCATCGAATTCCTCAGGCAAATCCGCAAATGACAAGGAGACATTACGAACCTTATAATTGTATTTGCCTGCGAATATTCCGTATACGTAAATAATAAAAAGCAAGGAAGCAATTGTTAATGCAGTATATACAACAATTTTGCTTCTTGCTGCGAAACTTACTTTCCCGCTGGTAATAATTTTTTCAGCTAAAAATCTTATACTCCTGTATATATCTTCGATCAACAGAAAATTAAAAATAATAATCTTTATCAGAATTAATGAAAATGCCAGTCCGAATAATATATTAACTACCAAATTAGTCTCACCAATACCTTTCCTGCTGAAAAACAAAAGACTGAAGACACCGGTTAAGGTTAAAAATACCGTTAAATAGTATACTATATAAAATATTTTCTGGTTATCCTGAATAAATATATTCCTTGTTCCTTTGTATACATATATCTCGATAAGCACTATAATTCCTATTATTATAAAAAAGAAAAATCTCATAAATTAAAGTTTTATTGTTTGAATTAATAACAATTGAAAATAAGAAAAGATTAATTCAATATATAATTATATTATAAATTATCGGCGTTAATTATTATTTTGGTTTGCTTATATAAATATATAAAATTTTCCAGAATTTCATGAAAGTTAAAGTAATAGGTTCATTAAATGAATATAAATCATTAATATTCTAACTAATATAATGCTTTAATAAAATAATAGGGGAGGAGCTTTGTTAAATAATAGCCATAATAATTGAGGGCTTTCTATAAATGATTATATTTGTAGCATACGAAATTTCTGAATTCATAATACCTGAGAGCTTTATAATAGAACTAATCAAATAACTAAATAAATCAAAAAATGGCTAATAAAATTATTGATGATTTAAATTTACCCCCGGATGTCAAAAAATTTCTGGGCAATGTGCGATTAATAGTCCTTATCCTGGTCGTTGTAATTCTGGTCTGGAATGGATTTTTCCAGATTGACCCTGAAGAAGTGGGTGTTATAACACGCTTCGGTAAATACACACGTAAGGTAGAACCCGGATTAAACTTTAAAATACCTTTAATTGAAAAGGTATATAAAGTACCTGTTGAAAGGCAGCAGAAACTGGAATTCGGTTTCCGTACAACACGATCTGCTGTAAGATCGGAAACTACCAGGGCCGGTACTAAAGGTGAATCTTTAATGCTGACAGGTGATCTAAACCTTGCAGATGTTGAATGGGTTGTACAGTTCCGCGTTGAGGACCCTTTCAATCTTCTGTTTAAAGTTAGAAATCCTGAAACTACACTGAGGGATATTTCCGAAGCTGCTATGCGTCAAGTTGTTGGTGATCGTACAGTTAATGAAGTATTAACTGTTGGTCGTACTGAAATAGCCAACAAGCTTGAAGAACTTATGCAAAATCTATGCCGGGAATATTCGCTTGGCATTAAAATTGACCAGGTAGTGCTTCAGGATGTAAATCCTCCGGACCCTGTTAAAGGTGCATTTAACGCGGTTAATGAAGCACAGCAGGAAAAAGAGACGCTTATTAACCAGGCAAAATCAGAGTATAACAAGGTTATTCCCAAGGCACGGGGACAGGCAAAGGAAACTATTCAGAAAGCCGAAGGTTATGCTACTGAGAGAGTAAATAATTCAAAAGGTGAAGTAGCCAGGTTTAATGCTCTTTACAAGGAATATATTAAAGCCCCCGAAGTAACCAGACGAAGAATTTATCTCGAGACAATGGAAAGTGTAATACCTAAATTAGGAAATAAGATTATTACTGACCCAAAAGGGAATAATATATTACCTCTACTACAGATGCAATTAAATCAAATTAAAGAAAGCGATTAAGTTATGAAAAAATCAAAATTAGTTATATACATAGTACTGCTTTTAGTAATAATAATAGTTGTTGCTCAAAGTGCATTCATTGTTAATGAAACCGAACAGGTGGTGATAACACAGTTTGGAAAACCTGTTGGAAAAGCTATTGTAACTCCCGGATTAAAGTTAAAAACACCTTTTATTCAGAAGACCAATTACTTTGAAAAAAGGTTCCTTGAATGGGATGGTGATCCGAATCAGGTTCCTACTAAAGATAAGAAATTCATATTTGTTGATACTTATGCGCGCTGGCAGATTACTGATCCGCTTCAGTTCTTTATACGACTAACAAATGAACGTGGCGCACAATCAAGGTTAGATGACATTCTTGACGGGGAAACCAGGGATTACATTGCAAATCATAATATTGAAGAAGCTGTTCGTACAAGCAACAGAAAACCTATTTCATCAGGAATAATAAGTGACCTTATTGGAGACTCCCTGATGAATATAAACGTTGGAAGGAAAAAAATTCAGAATATGATTAAGGAATCGGCCAGCAAACAGGCTCAGGATCT
>CBFCXR010000200.1:0-4891 GCA_965602045.1 uncultured Bacteroidales bacterium
TACCAATTTCCAAAACTACGGCCGTTCGTGCAATCACCATTGCAAATGATTCCGTCTCAGAAGTCAGAACCCATACATTCATTTTTCCGGATGACGTAATCCATCAGGATAATAGCGGTGTTCCTACGAGTCAGCATAGCCAGGATCATATATACTGGACAGAAGAATTTGACATGAATGATGTTGCACAAACTGAAGAGGAGATAAAAGAGGCATTAAAGGACATCCCTACAATTTCCATTGTGGCTGCATACGATTCATTGTTTGGTATATCCGGAATTTTACGAGGACAGAATTTAATGGAAGGCTCCGGAGGAAAAGCGGGCGATCCAAATGATCCGGATTGGCATGAACTCGTGGAATGTTCCATGGAAATGATTTATCCTGAAAATGAAAAATTCGGGAAATATAAAAATTGGCAGGAAGAGGCTGGAGTTAAAGTTCAGGGCGGCGGCGGCAGATGGAATAATGGCTATTATGATCATAAACAATCATTTACTCTGGAATTCAAATCCCGCTACGGCGCTGGTACGTTACGCAATGATATTTTTAAAGTTGCCCCCTTTAACAGAACGTCCTCTCCTGAAAGATTCGATAAAATAATTCTACGTGCGGGACACAACAAAAGCTGGGGCGCTGATTGGGACCGTGAAAATTCGGTTTATACACGCGATCAGTTTGGACGCGATTTGCAGTTACTAATGTCAGAATGGGGTAGCCACGGTACGTTTGTTCATCTTTATGTGAACGGAAAATATTGGGGGCTTTATAATCCATGTGAAAGAATGGATGATAATGCAATGTCCATTTATTTTGGCGGAGAAGATGATGACTATTATTTTGGAAAAGGCAAAGGTGGTGATCAGTCCGGTAATGATGACCGCTATGACTATTTGTGCGACACAGATTGGAGTAATTATCAGCTTTCGACACTTTCCGAATATTTAGCCATTGATGAATATATTGATATGTGCCTGGTATACTGTTATTCGAATCCGGGTGATGGTCCCCAGTACTATTTTGGGAACCGTAACACGCCTGCAGGTCCCACGTATTTCACAGCCTGGGATATTGAAGACAGCTTTGAAGGGGGGAGTCGAAGGACCGGACCTCCGGTTTCAATTGAAACATTAGACATGTCAGGTAGTGACGAATTTAAAGCATATTTTAAAGTTAAAAATAATATAGACTTTAGAATGAAGTTTGCTGACAGAGCATACAAGCATTGTTACGATAATGGTGTTTTAACTGATGCAAATGCCGGCGCCGTATGGGATTCCTTGTGTTATTTTATTGAAAAGGCCATTTTATGTGAAATTGCCAGGTGGGGTGACGAGCGCGGTTCAGTGTATGATTATGAGCACTGGCATAAAGAATGGCAGGACGTTAAGGATGATATTCAAGGCAGGGCAGGCAAACTGATCGCAGAGTTGAAATCAGCAAATATGTATCCATCGGTTCAGCCACCACAATTTATAGATGGAAGTCAAATTATTAAGAATGATTTAATTTATGTGAATGCCGGTTTCCAATTAACAATTCAGCGAGTTGGAACTTCAGGTACAATATACTATACAACGGACGGAAATGATTCCAGAAGTTGGGATTTATCGGGAGATGCTATACCAGAGGCAAAGCAAATAACTACTCAAAGTGAAGACATAACAATTAATAATACTACAGTAATAAAAGCGCGTTGCAAGAGTGGTAACGTATGGAGCCCTTTACATGAACTAACCATTGTCCAGGGATCGGCAACCAACACCATTATCAATGAGAGGAATGATAATGCTGCAACAGTTTTTTTACTCTATCAGAATTATCCCAATCCGTTTAATTCGACAACTGAGATCGCATTCTCAATTTCTAAAAAAATGCATATAAATTTGAAAGTCTATAACGGACAGGGTCAAATCGTGGAAATCCTGGTTGATGAAAAATTGGCTGCAGGATCATACAGTTTCTCATTTATCGCACAGAATCTCCCGGCAGGCATTTATTATTATATACTACAATCGGGAAATAAAATCCAGACCCGGAAAATGGTTCTTATGAAATAGCATCAAATATTCTGATAGAATATAAATATAATTACCCAGGGACTAGTTTATTATTCCATTAATCTTTTATGTTCTGCTGGAAACATTGCTTCGGGTAGCAACTTACGGTTATCTCGCCAAATGCACTATACACGCTGTGGCAAGCACTTATTTTTCATTTTTTGTTCCTAATAAGTATAGCACTACATCAGGTCCGGATTTCACTTTATTAATTTCCCAATCATAGGTTTCCGTTCCGTTCAAATTTTCAACAAGTTCATTCATTTCTTTTACAGAATATGTTCGAAGTGATGAAACAATTCCATCCCAAAGCACAAACAAGGGAACTATTGGAATAAAATAAGTAAAAATAAATCGACCGATCTTAAATGGATTGATAAAAGGAGTTGTGAAAAGTACAACTAATGGTGAAAATAGCAATGCTACAAGGCTTAGCATCCTTCTTTCCTGGAATTCAAAAATTGCAATTGAATTATTGGAATTAACAGCATTTTGTAAAATTTGCTTTGCGTCTGTTGGTTTAAAATGGTGTAATGACCAAAATTGTGTTCTTAATCCTTCTAATTCCGCAGGTACATTTCTTGCATCAACAGGTTTTTCTATGAACTTAAAATTTTCTGCTTGTTTTTTTGCGAATTCAAATGCTGGAATATTTGGATAGAAGTCCGTTAGCATTATTTCCAAATCAGGAATATTCTTTTTTAATTCGGCGTTTATCCCAATTAGTCCGCCACTTCCACCTGAGCAAAGGTCAATAATTTGATTTGTTTTACTTTTCTTTAGAACTTTTTCAATAATTGGAACAGTTGGTTTGTACATTTTTGTCATATTTGACATAAACTGTAAAAAGTCTGTTCCATAATTTCTTAAAAAAGCCGGAAACCATTTTTGGTCTTCAAATTCAAATAAGTGTATTCGTCCCATTTTGTTAAGATCATATGTGCTACAACTTACCAGGACTTTATGTTTAGTTTGCACATAAGTATCTGATTCAAAGATAATGATTTATCATATTAAGACTACCAACCTGATATATTCCAAAAATTATTTTTTAAGCAGTTTGTATGGTTAAAAAATTTTTAAATTAATTTCGTCCTTGTAAATCGAGGTAAATAGTTAAAAAGCTCGTACTGCTCGCACCCTAAGTAAAGTGCTCTTTGTACCGTTGGTTGAGTAACCGCTGGTGAAACTCTAGTAAAACGAGTCGGTATTAAAGGCTTCCGTTGAAGACCAGTATCGTCCATAAACTGACGGATTATATTCTTGTAAGAATCCTTTTGTTCCTGCGTCTCCATCATTGTCGAGGATATAATCAATTATCACATCTTGAGAAGCAAGTAAATAAAGCTCCCTGCCAGAAGGCAGGTACCAGTCAGTAGAATCACCTCCAGTATAGTCATCACATACTTTAGCTGCACTGTTTGTATGTCCGCCCTGAGCTATTATCGCAGCAGTATTGTTCGCTCCGTCAGTCATACTTCTTGCAGATGATCCAACTGATGTGCCTGTTACATTACTCCAGGCAACACCACTACCTCCATCAAGGTCATCAAGACTTGCTATAAGTCCATGTTGTCCATCAGGGCTTACCCAAAATACTATTCCCCCTCCGTAAAGCTCACCCACATAATGGTCTGTACCTACAGCATTAACAACATAAGGATCTCCAAAAGTTCCGTTGCCAGTTATGCTTACATTAGTACCTTCAATTAGTTTGGTTTCGGAACCGTCCACATATGTATTGATGCTGTCAATAATGCTAGGTTTATTAGTCAGGTCATTGTAATCACTTGAAAAATCATCAGCAGCATCTTTATCCCATCCGTTGAATGCGGCTTCTGTACCTGTTATCGTATCAATTTTGTTATTCCATTTTATAGTATCTGTTTCTGTTATACCTGCTGCTACTGATGTATCAAATACAGGATCAATTTCATTATAACTGCCTACAGATGCTGCATTCCATGCTGCTGTATCTTCCGATGTAATACTACTGGCAACTGAGCTATTAAATAATGGATCAGTTTCTGAATAGCTATCCAATTTATTGTTCCAGCTAACAGTATCAGCTTCAGTAATCCCTTTTGCAACAGATGTTATAAATACAGGATCAGTTTCATTTATTACACCAATCATATTTTCTGCTGTTTTAGCATATAAAGCATAAGGTACGCTTAACAATTGGCTTGTGCCTGTTATTGTGTAGCTTGTTCCGCCTGCAGGGTCAGTTTCGGTTTTAATGAAATAAGTGTCGTTTGCCCAGTCAATTATTGAAAAGTTACCAGACACTACAATTCCTCCACCTATTTCTATATTTACCAAACCATTGGCATTAGTACTCGATGTTTGAGTTTCCACATAAACGGCTGTTCCACTTGCAGAACCTTGCAAAATGCTTATTTGCATGCCTACTGATTGGTTTGTTACAAGGTTATTGCTTGAGTCTCTTACAACGGCCTGGTAGCTCATTTTTTCCGGTGATTGAGCTAATACGCTTGCAGTTAATAAAACTGCTGCTAATATTGTAAATACTTTATTACTCATAATATTATTTATTTTTAATGTATTCGTGAATATTTCGTATTTCATAATTGTTAGTTTTTAATGATTTTAAATGCTTTTACTTGTTGAGACAAGGTATGTCTTGTCTGTACTATTTTAAGAAAATAAGTTGCAGGAATAAAGTTTGACATTATAATGCTTGTTTCGGCATTTGAAATCTTTTTCTTTTCTAAAAGCTTACCATCCATATTATAAAGCTGATACGACAAATTTTCTTTGTTGTAATTCTCAACTTTTAAGGTCAGATAATCTGTTGTTGGGTTGGGATA
>CBFCXR010000201.1:0-4866 GCA_965602045.1 uncultured Bacteroidales bacterium
ATTTATTCAACCACAGCAAAATCCAGTTGCCTTTTCGGGAGGTTTGTCCGTAAAATTTCAACCTTAACAGGATCGCCAAGCTGGTATTTTTTCTTTGTATGCCTGCCGTTTATACAGTAATTGTCCTCATCGTACTCATAAAAATCATCTAACAGTTCTCTAATTGGCACTAAGCCTTCACATTTATTTTCATTTATCTCAACATAGATGCCCCATTCGGCAACTCCGGAAATAATACCTTCAAAATGTTTCCCTATTTTATCTGTCATAAACTCAACCTGTTTGTATTTTATAGAGGCTCTTTCTGCATCTTCGGCACGCTGTTCCATATCTGAAGAGTGCCGGCATTTCCTGTTATATTTTTTGGCATTTTTTGACTGACCCCCTGTCAGATAATCAGCCAATAAGCGGTGTACCATAATATCAGGGTATCTTCTTATAGGCGAAGTAAAATGGGTATAAAACTTAAATGCCAGTCCGTAATGACCGATATTATTTGTTGAATATTCAGCTTTTGCCATTGTCCGCAGTGCAAGGGTTTCTACCATATCCTGAATGTTCTTGCCCTTAACGTCGGATAATAGTTTGTTTAATGATTCAGAGATTTTAATATTTGAAGACAGGTTCAGGGAATGCCCGAATTTCTTTATAAACAGTGAGAATTTTTCGAGTTTTTCCGGTTTTGGCCTGTCATGTATCCTATATACAAAGGTTTTTTTATCTTTCTTTTCAACAACCTCACCAAATAACATAGCCACCCTCCTGTTAGCTAACAACATAAATTCTTCAATAAGCTCATTTGATTCACCGTGTTCCATGAAATATATTCCACGGGGGCGCCCCTTATCATCAATATCAAATTTTACCTCCTCACGTTCAAAATCGATAGATCCCTTTTTAAATCTTTCATTCCTAAATATATGAGCAAGCTGGTTTAATTTTAAAATTTCATTACTTAAATCGCCTTTCCCGGTGTCTATTATTTGTTGAGCTTCTTCATATGTAAATCTTCTATTGGAATTGATTACTGTCCGGCCAAACCATTCATTAATAATATTGGCATTATTATCAAGTTCAAATACTGCGGAAAAACAAAGCTTTTCTTCGTTTGGGCGCAATGAGCAAACATTATTGGATAGTTTTTCCGGCAGCATAGGCACAACCCTGTCAACGAGGTATACTGATGTCCCTCGTGCAAAGGCTTCCTGGTCAAGAGGTGTCTTGGGCTTAACATAATGTGCTACATCTGCTATATGAATACCTGCTTCCCAGTTTCCATTTGGAAGCTTTTGTATCGAAAGCGCATCGTCGAAATCTTTGGCATTTTCAGGATCGATAGTAAAAGTGGGAATATCACGGAAATCGCGCCTTGAGTTATAGTCTTCAGGTGTTATTTTAACCTGTATTTTTTCAGCATCGGCTTCGATATCTTCGGAAAATTTAAAAGGCAGCCCGTATTCTGAAAGGATGGCATGCATCTCTGTTTCATGTTCTCCGGGTTCGCCAAGTATTTCAACGATCTCTCCAAAAGGATTTTTTACTTTTCTTGGCCAACCTGTAATTTTAGCTATCGCTTTCTGGCCATCTTGAGCCCCGTTTAATTTGTCCAAAGGTATAAAAATATCAAAAGGCATCTGACGGCTGTCGGGTGCCAGAAAAGCAAAGTCAGGGCTCACTTCAATAATCCCTACAAAAGTATCCTTTACCCTTTCAATAATCTCGATCACTTCACCCTCAGGATTCCTGCCCTTCTTTTTTGCAAAGAGATATACTTTAACGATATCATCATTCAGTGCATGGTTGAGGTTCTTTTGAGATATAAAGATATCATCTGAAATAGATTCTGAGCTAACAAAGGCATAACCGCCCTGGGCAATCTCAACTTTGCCGATAACATGCCCCACGCTTGATTTAAGTTTAAATTTCCCGGGAAATATCTCTTCAAGATCATTTGATTGTGCAAGTTCAGCCAACACCTGTGTAATTAATTTTTTTTCGGCAGAGTTTTTTATTAACAGATATTTAGCGATTTGCTTGTAATTAAATGTATTTTTCGGATTATTTGAAAATATTCCAAGGATGCTGTTTGCCAAAGTCTTTTTGTTAAAGTTAGCCGGCTTCTTTCTTTTATATTTATTTTTGCCCATATTTTATTTTAGAATGTTTTGCAAAGTAAAAGATTTACGGGCACTTATAACATACTTCATTCACTAATTTTTCACCATCAGCAAAATTTTTTATATTATCCATTGTGGTTTTGGCAATATTATACATTGCTTCTTTAGTGAAAAATCCCTGATGCGACGTAATAATTACATTATTAAAGGATAACAGCCTTGCAAGAATATCGTCTGTTAAAATCCTGTTAGACAGGTCTTCAAAAAAATATTCGCTTTCTTCTTCATATACATCCAACCCGGCAGCTGAAATCTTCCCGGATTTTAATGCCTGTATTAGATCATAAGTTTTTATAAGCTTACCACGACCTGTATTAATTATCATAACACCATCTTTCATCTTTTTAATGTTGTCTTTATTGATTAGGAACTCAGTTTCTTTCGTCAGGGGGCAGTTGAGAGAGATGATATCCGAGTTCCTGAAAAGTTCATCAAGCTTAACATATTTAAAATCCAGTTCTTTGGCATAATCCGTATCCTGATATTTATCAAATGCCAGAACATTCATGTCAAAGCCATGCAGTATTTTTATTAATGCTTTACCTATTCGTCCTGTCCCTATTATACCGGCAGTTTTATGATACATGTCAAATCCCAGCAGTCCGTCTAATGAGAAATTTGAATCTCTTGTCCTGAAGTAGGCACGGTGAATTTTACGGTTTAATGCAAGCATAAGTGTTATCGTATGTTCAGCAATGGCATTCGGTGAATATGCCGGAACCCTTACAACTTTAATTTTATCCATGGCGGTTTTCAAGTCAACATTATTAAAGCCGGCACATCTTAGTGCAATCAGTTTTACTTTAAATTCTACCAGTTTGTTAATAATCCCGGAATTGATAATGTCATTTACAAAGATGACAACTGCATCAAAGCCTTGTGCCAGGATAATATTTTCTAAAGTCAGATGAAATCTGAAATATTGAATTTCAAAACCATATTCCTGGTTTAGTTTATCAAATGACTCCTTATCATAAGGTTTAGTGTCGAAAAATGCAATTCGAGGTTTCATAATTCAGGTTTTTATTATAGAACACTTAAATATTAAAGATGTTTCAAAAATCCAAATTACATAAATCTTAATTCTTTATCAATTTCTGAATTTTTTCTTATTTTCAAGAATAATATATAAAAATAATCTTGAAGAATATTTATTATTAATTTTATCAAATATTAGAATAATATAAATTTAAGTAATGCAACATAAATTTATTGTTTATAATACCATAACCAGGAAAAAGGAACTTTTCACACCTCTTAATCCTCCGCTTGTCGGACTTTATGTATGCGGGCCAACAGTATATGATTATCCCCATTTAGGCCATGCACGGGCAGCTATTACATTTGATATATTGTTTCGTTATTTAAAACATTTGGGTTACAAAGTCAGGTATGTAAGGAACATTACCGATGTGGGACATCTGGTAAATGAAATTGAAGGAGAAGGGGAGGACAGAATAATTAAAAAAGCAAAGCTGGAAAAAATTGAGCCAATGGAAGTTGTTCAGTATTATACTAATCAATACCATAAAAGTATGGCTATGCTAAATGTATTGCCTCCAAGTATTGAACCTCATGCATCAGGCCATATTATTGAACAGCAGGAAATAATACAGAAAATTCTGGATAGCGGATTTGCTTATGTGGTGAATGGTTCTGTATACTTTGATATTGAAAAATATAATTCAAAATATGATTATGGAAAATTATCAGGGCGCAAAATTGAAGATTTATTAAGTAATACCAGGGAATTGGAAGGGACCCAGGAAAAAAGGAATCCTCTGGATTTTGCATTGTGGAAGAAGGCGGATGACGAACATATTATGCAATGGCCCTCAAAATGGGGAGATGGATATCCGGGGTGGCACCTTGAATGTTCAGCTATGGGGATAAAGTACCTGGGAGAAAAATATGATATTCATGGGGGTGGACTGGATTTGTTATTCCCACATCATGAATGTGAAATTGCTCAATCAACAGCTGTTATTGGGGAGGCACATGTTAAATACTGGATGCATAACAATATGATTAATATCAAAGATCAGAAGATGAGTAAATCCCTGAATAATTCAATAACCCTGGAGGAAATATTTAAGGGGAATAATGATGCTTTAGATCAACCTTATACACCTATGACAGTGAGATTTTTTATACTTCAGGCTCATTATCGAAGCACACTGGATTTTTCAAATGAAGCATTACAAGCTGCTGAGAAAGGATTAGACAGATTAATGACAGGCATTCAGACATTAAACAAAATAAATCATTCTGAAAAGTCAACAGTAAGTATAAAGGAACTAAAGAATAGTTGCTATGAGGCTATGAATGATGACTTAAATAGTCCCATCGCTGTTTCTCATCTATTTAATGGTGTACGATTAATAAATTCAATAAAGGATGGTAATGAGAGTATTAATAAACATGATTTGGAAGAACTAAAAGAGATTTACAGCACTTTTGTTTATGATATTTTCGGATTAACAAATGAAGAAAAAATATCTTCAGCCGGCGGTGAACTCTCGGATAATTTAGTGGAATTGTTATTAAACCTGAGGATTGAGGCTAAAAATAACAAAGATTTTGCAACCGCAGATAAAATTCGCTCACAGTTGCTTGATTTAGGTATTATTGTTAAAGACACTAAAGACGGTTTTGAGTGGGAGAGGAAGTGATATCAAGGACAAAAGAG
>CBFCXR010000202.1:0-4767 GCA_965602045.1 uncultured Bacteroidales bacterium
GAAATCATTTATGCAAAACACAAATTTAAAATTTTACCACCAATAAGTAAATGTGACTATATTATTTCCAGGGCTTAACACCAATATTTCTGTATGGCTGGCAGCGCCAAAATTGTCTACAATTTGAACATTTGCCTGAACCCCTGCAGTGAGTCCTTGAATGGTAACCGCTCCGTTAAAATCAATCCATTGTCCGGTTGAAGCACCATTTATCCATACATAGCCATAGCACCAGAAATTTTGAGAATATACAGTTAGAGTACATGGTTGAGGCATGGGTGGAGGGGTTGGGTTTACAGCACCGCAGCCCACAGAAATTAAGCCAAGAACCATAATTAATATCACACTTACCAGTATTTTATTAGATAATATTTTTTTCATTTTTTTATCCTCCTTTTTGATTATTTGTAAAATGAAAAAAGGTCAAAGATAAGAACAGATAAACTATCCTGAATAATAAAAATTAATTAACACCTCCTTAATTCTCCTTTGTTCGCTAGCTTAATAGCACATGTTGCATTAAAGTTTTAATCCTACAAATATTATATAAAATAAAAACAAATAATTCAATGTCAATTTGTCCATACAACGCTTTTAACATATATTATTTACATATTACTATATTATTTGAGCTATTCCTGCTTATTTTAGAAATTTTTTTCATTTTTTCATTTATTTTAAAATGCAATTTTTCGACTTCTTATTATTTATATGTTATATTATTAAAAATAATAAAAAAGTGATTTTATAATATCATTGTAACTGAACACTTTTGTTTTCAGTAATATATATAAAACTAAAGAACGGGGGTTTCAGCTGCTAAGGTTAGGCTCGATTTATCTGACCCGTTAAAAAATACTGAAGAACCCAAATTAGATAAACTGAATATAGGTTAATTAGTTTGCCGATCTTTATCTTAACCGGCAAACTAATTTTCTGTATCTAAAAATAAAAACGAATAGCGAAAAACAAACTAATATTTTTATACATTCTTTGTTTTTTTTACTAAGCACCAACGACTGTTTTAACTGGTAAACTAGCTAATTAATTAAAATTGACAATCTAAATTGTATTTAATACTAGCGACTATTCACTAATGACTAACGACTAATCAAAGAGGAGTAATAATTTATGAAAAATAAATATACAATAATTTTTATCTTACTAATACTATCCGCCAGCCTGACTGGCTGCTTTTTATTTCCTCCGGTCAACAATACTGCAGAATGGACGGTAATGGTTTACCTCGATTCTGATAATAACCTGGAAAGCTTCGGGATTGATGATATAAATGAAATGGAAATGGCTGGTTCAACTTCGGATGTAAATATAGTGGTTCAAGTAGATCGCATCCCGTATCATGTTTTAGCATCCAACAATGAAGGTTATGCGGATGATGCTTCCAATGGGAATTGGACAACGACAAGGAGATATTTCATAAGTCAAGACTTTGATCCTGTTCAGATTAATTCTCAATTGTTAAATGATTTAGGAGAATTAAATATGGGAGATCCCCAAACCTTAATTGATTTTGCTAACTGGGGTGCAGCTAACTATCCGGCCAAAAACTATTTATTGGTTATCTGGAATCATGGAGGAGGATTTAGATCTTCATCTTCAAATCTTGCAAAAGACATAGCCTGGGATGATACGAATGGTGGAGATAAAATTACTATGCCCGAGTTGGAAAGTGCCCTTTTTGCAATTAGAACTCAACTTGGCGAAAATATAGATATTGTAGGGATGGATGCCTGTTTTATGGCTATGACAGAAGTGGCTTATCAAATAAAAGATGATGTTGATATTTTTGTATCTTCTGAGGAATCAGAACCAAGCGCCGGTTGGCCTTATGATACTATTTTAGAAGAATTGGTGAGTAATCCTCTTATGTCTCCCGAACAATTAGCAGCAGATATTGTGGACAAATATATTTATTCTTATCCTAACAGTAATGTTACTCAATCAGCCATCAATTTAAGTTATATGGATACTTTAGCGAGTCAATTATCTGATTTAGCTCTTGCCATTATAGATGATTCCTTTACTCCAAAAAGACAATATATTCTTGCCTCTGGAAACAGCCAATATTATATTGATTATGATTACATAGACCTATATGATTTTTGTAACAAAGTGTTCATTTATTCCAATAGCAACATTGTAAAAAGCATTGCTTTAAATATTAAACAGACTTTAAATTACGCAATAATAAAATCCGATTATAGTGGTTTTTTAGTTAGTGGTTCCTATGGTCTTTCTATTTACTTTCCGCAATTTGTTTATAAAAATTACTATAATTATAATAATTTTTCCCAGGATACTTTCTGGGATGAAATGCTTTTACATCTGGGATTTTGATGATAGAATAACAACATGCTTAAAGGAAAATATTTATGGATAATTTTAATATTAATACTGATCATTTCTCTTGTTGTTTATTTAATTTATAGGGAAAAAGAAAATAATAACCTGCTAACAGAGGAAAAAATTGAAGAAATAGAAGATTTTGTCGAGGTTGAGGAAGCCCCGGTTAAAATAGAACAGGGTATTGTATTAGGGATTAAAGACGGTCAGAAGGAATGGGAAATAAAAGCAGACAAAATATCCTTAGGAAAGGATAGAAAAGATACTATCTTCGAAGAGATTAAAAATATTATTATTTATAAAAATGATAATCCCCATTTAAAGATACAAGCAGAAAAATGTATTGCAGATATGAGTACTAAAAGCATGAAATTGCTGGGAGATGTAGTCATTGAGACTGAAGAAGGCGATATTCTGAAAGGAATGGGTTTTTTTTGGGATTCTAATGGAGAAAAGCTTTCAAGCACAGCTCCGGTAGAAATTCTGGTAAAGGATTATATTATTTCTGCGGAAAGATTTTTCAGTGATACAGAGTTGAATAATTTACAATTAGAAGGTAATGCAAGCGTAATATTAAAATTAAATTCTAGCAAATGAATCTTTGGGAATAAGATAGTTCAGACGCAATAAATTTGTTACCTTTGTAACAATATTGCGTAATATATAATACAGACTATGTAATATTTGGGAATGAATCCAAAGTCAATGCAATTGAAAAGGAGTTATTTAAATGATGGTAAATGGTTTAAAATTAAATTATGGTAAATTTGCAATGATTATTCTTGTTTTTGGTTTATTGATGACTGCATCATTTTGTGCCTTTGCTCAGGAAGAGAAAAAAGAGGATTCAACCGTTAACCTTACTTCCGATAAAGTAGTCTATGATAAAAGTACAGATAAGATGGTATTTACCGGGAATGTCAGAATCACCCAGGAGGATATTATTTTAACTGCTCTGGAAGCAGAATTTGATGTCGACAAAAAAATAGGACAGATTAAAGGCGATATTAAAATGGTGCAATCGGATATTAATATAACCGGTGATTTTCTTGAAGCATACCTTAATGATAAAAGATATATTTTCAGTGAAAATGTAAAATTGATTCAAGAAAGAATCGATGAAGAAGAAAGTGAAGATAATATTATTTGGGATTGCAACAATTTGGAAATATTTACCGATACAAGAAACTTAACTGCAACAGAAAATGTGAAGATTTTAAAAAGCGATTATACGATAACCGCCGAGACAGCAGTATATAATGATGCAGAAGAAAAAATAGATTTAACCGGCAATGTTAGAATAGAAGAAGAGAGCGGCAGGTGGATCAGCGGTAATAAAGCTGTCTTTTATATAGAAAATGAAAGATTGGAAGTTCAGGGGAATGTTCAAAGCGGCATTGAATTAGACTAAATGACAACTTTAGTGCAGGTGCCAAAATTGTCATTGGAGGATGCATATGGGTAAATCAAAAAAAATAAAACCGGGAATATTTTTATTCATTATTATTTGTATTGCTTTACTGTGTGCCGGATGTGCCAGGTGGCCGTATGATCCGCCGGGACCTGGTGAGACGGAATACCAATTAAAAATTACGGTAGAAGTAGCAGGGGAAGTAAATGCTGAAGATGGATTATATTATATCGTTCTCGATGCTGATGGAAACTCTGCTGATGGACCGGACGAGGATATTTATTTTTGGGAAGATGAATATTACTATGTTCAATTAGATGATTGGGGTTTTGAATTTACCCGGGTCGAGGAAGGTTCATCATCAATAGCATTAACCGGTTCATCAATTAGCGATAACGAATTTCAAGTAATTATTAATCTTAATGATTTAGATAATCCGGGAAATAGCATTGATTTTAATGTTGTTACTACTGACACTGATAATAATGCTTACGACTATTTGGATAATTACCTTACTATTGGAACGGCATTAGGGTCAACAGCGGAAGATTATGATTCACAAGGCGATTCGGAAAGCGAAGAGGATAATTTTGATATTATTGGGGTAACAGCAGAAATAGTGATATTGTAATAATTTGCTGATTTTCCAATTCACTAATTCAGCAATTATATTGAATTGTTAATTTTATTTTAATTCCTGTTTTTTGTTCTCTAACCAGCAAGCCAGTGAACAAATTCATAATATATATATATTTTTTCAGAGCAGATTTTATATTTTTATTTTCTCAAACGAAAAAAGGGTAGACAATTATTTCTATTCTACTCGCATTTTCTCCGGGACAAGTACCCATTACTGTCCACCATTCCACATCTTCTCTAATTACTCATTACTTGTCACTGTACTTGACCAACAATTGTTCACTTACAACTATTTACCTATCCCCCGATAGTTATTTTTTCCGTCGGGAAAGCTTTAATAGAAAATTCAACCC
>CBFCXR010000203.1:0-4695 GCA_965602045.1 uncultured Bacteroidales bacterium
TTTGTCTTTACCCTTTATTCACATAATTAAGTTTAAAACTATATGATGAATAAATAATGAAAATATTTTCGTTTTCTTACTTTTGCAGCGAATAATAAAATAACCGTTAATGATAAGTTTTTTTAAATCGCCCGAGAGTATTTATTATGTAGTGGACATTTCTGAAAAGTACAACAATGCAGTCATTAAAAAACTTCAATGGCTGTTTGGCAATGCAAAATTACTTGAAGCAGAAAATATTAATGGTTATTTTATTGGGCCAAGAAAAGAAATGATAACCCCATGGAGCACTAATGCAGTAGAAATCACACAGAATATGGGAATCGATGGTATTGGCAGAATTGAAGAATTTCAAGCTGTTAATAGTATGGACGAGTATTACGATCCGATGTTGCAGGTTATATATAACGGGCTTGGCCAGGACATTTTTACAATTAATAAAATCCCCGATCCGATCTTATTTATAGATGCTATCGCCGTGTATAACCTCAAGGAAGGACTTGCATTGAGCAACAAGGAAATTAAGTACCTTGACGATTTAAGTGAAAAGCTTGGAAGAAAACTAACTGACAGTGAAATATTCGGATTCTCCCAGGTTAATTCCGAACATTGCCGTCATAAGATCTTTAACGGCTCATTTGTAATTGACGGAAAGAAAAAGCAATACTCACTTTTTCAATTGATAAAACATACAACGGAAAAAAATCCTAACAAGGTTGTATCAGCATATAAAGATAATTGTGCATTTATAAGTGGGCCCGTTATTGAACAATTTGCACCTGAGTTCCAGGATAAGCCGGATTATTTTAAGATTAGAGACATCAGCTCAGTAATATCATTAAAAGCTGAAACACATAATTTTCCTACTACAGTGGAACCATTTAATGGTGCTGCAACAGGTACAGGTGGTGAAATACGTGATAGGCTGGGAGGTGGGAAAGGAGCATTGCCTTTGGCAGGTACTGCAGTTTACATGACTTCTTATCCCCGGCTGAAAGGTGGACGATCGTGGGAAAGTATCATGAATCCACGCAAATGGCTTTATCAGACTCCCGGTGAAATTCTTATTAAGGCTTCAAACGGAGCCAGCGACTTTGGAAATAAATTTGGACAACCCCTTATATGTGGCAGTGTTCTAACATTTGAACATTTTGAAAAGAAAATGAAATATGGCTATGATAAAGTAATTATGCTGGCCGGAGGAATTGGTTTTGGAAAAGCTGAAGATGCTGAAAAAGATATTCCTGACACAGGTGATAAAATAGTAATGCTGGGTGGAGATAATTATCGCATTGGTATGGGTGGAGGAGCTGTATCTTCCGTTGCAACAGGCGAATACGATAATACAATTGAATTAAATGCCGTACAGCGCTCTAATCCTGAAATGCAAAAAAGAGTTTACAATACTATAAGAGCACTGGCCGAGTCTGATGACAATCCTGTAATTTCAATTCACGATCACGGTGCAGGGGGCCATCTTAATTGCCTTTCTGAACTTGTTGAAAAAGTCGGAGGTGAAATTGATATCGAAAAATTGCCAATTGGGGATCCTACACTTTCTGATAAAGAAATTATTGGTAATGAATCGCAGGAAAGAATGGGATTAATCATAAAAAAGAAAGACACTGACCTGGTAAATAAGATCGCCGAAAGGGAAAGAGCACCAATGTATGTTATCGGTGAAACTACGGGAGATATGCAATTTACATTTATAAAAAAATCTGATGGATCAAAACCACTGGATTTGCATCTTGAAAATATTTTTGGAGATCCTCCCAAGACAATTATGAATGATGAGACGATAGAAACCGAATATTCTGAGATCAAGTATGATAAAACTGAGTTATTATATTACCTGGAAAATACTCTTCAAATTGAAGCTGTAGCATGCAAGGACTGGCTCACTAATAAGGTTGACCGTTCTGTGACAGGAAAGGTCGCCAAACAGCAAACTTGCGGCACGGTGCAGCTGCCACTTAATAATCTTGCTGTGGCAGCACTGGACTACTCCGGTAATAAAGGTGTGGCTACAGCTCTGGGACATGCCCCGGTTAGTGGATTAATAGATGCCGGAAAAGGTTCCGTCCTGTCTATTGCCGAAGCCTTAACAAATATAATGTGGGCTCCCATAAAAGATGGATTAAAAGGAATTTCACTCAGCGCAAACTGGATGTGGCCATGTAATAATAAGGGCGAAGATGCCAGATTATATCAAGGTGTTCAAGCCGCAAGTGACTTTGCTATATCATTAGGAATTAATATCCCTACCGGAAAAGATTCCTTGTCGATGACACAAAAATACAGAGATGGAGATGTTATATATTCACCAGGCACTGTTATAATATCCGCAGTAGGTGAAGTAATTGATATTAGAAAAGTTGTTGAACCTGTTATTAAGCATCAGTATAATTCTTCATTAATTTATATTGATTTGTCAAAGGATAATCATGAGTTAGGAGGCAGTAGTTTTTCACAGGTAAACAAAAAGATAGGGAAATGCTCACCAACTGTTAAAGATTCAAAATACTTTTCAAAAGTTTTTAAAATTATTCAACAGCTTATTCTGGAAGAAAAAATATTGGCCGGTCATGATATTTCTGCAGGAGGAATGATTACTACCCTTCTTGAAATGACTTTTGCTGATCCGCAAATCGGACTGGAAATTAATCTTAATTCTCTGGATGAACCGGATATTATAAAAATTCTGTTTAGCGAAAATCCAGGTATTATTATTCAAATAAGTGATTCTGAATATGTGAAAAATATGTTTGAGGAGAATCATGTTGATTACAAAATTATTGGCGCGCCTATAAATAATAGAATTATTTTGGTTGCCAGGTCAGAAGAAAAACATATTCTGGAAATCGATCATCTTAGGGATATTTGGTACAAAACTTCATATTTGCTTGATAAAAATCAATGTGCAAATGAACTGGCAACTGAGCGATTTAATAATTATAAAAAACAGAAGCTTGAATTTGTTTTCACTGGAAAATTTACAGGCAAATTTGCTGATTGTGGCGCTGATATTAAGCGAAGATATCCTACTGGAATAAAAGCAGCTATCATTCGTGAGAAAGGTGTTAATGGTGATCGGGAAATGGCTTATTTGATGTACCTGTCAGGTATGGATGTTAAGGATGTTCACATGACCGATCTCATATCAGGCAGAGAGACCCTGGAAGATATTAATATGATAGTATTTGTCGGTGGTTTTTCCAATTCCGATGTTCTTGGAAGTGCAAAAGGATGGGCAGGAGCATTTCTTTATAATCCAAAAGCTAAAGAGGCTCTTGATAAATTTTATAGCCGTAATAATACACTTAGTCTGGGAATCTGCAACGGATGCCAATTAATGATTGAATTAGGCCTCGTAACACCTGAACATAAACAAAAACCTGCAATGCTGATTAACGATTCACATAAGTTTGAATCCGGCTTTATTAATGTTGATATTTCAGGAAACAATTCGATTATGCTGAATTCATTGGCAGGTTCAAGATTAGGTGTATGGGTCGCACATACTGAAGGTCATTTTAATTTTCCTTATGCAGAGGATAAGTACCATATCCCTGTTAAATTCAGCTATTCAGGCTATCCTGGCAATCCGAATGGATCCGATTTTAATGCTGCCGGACTATGTTCGCAAGACGGGAGACATCTTGTAATGATGCCCCACATGGAAAGAGCAATATTTCCATGGAACTGGGCATGCTATCCCGAAGACAGAAAACATGATGAAATTTCACCCTGGGTAGAAGCATTTGCAAATGCAAGGGAGTGGATTTACCTGTCATAAGACAGGTTTATTCCTCAAGTATCTCAAAGTTCCATTTCTCTGCTTCAAACTTACTTTCAATAATTTCTTCCTGCTCATCCTCCAGGGCCGGGAAAAAATCTATTTCTGTTATCTTTTCAACCTCATCAATTGACATGGCAAATTGCTTAATAGTACCTGATGCCATACTGTTTTTTATAACAAATCCTACTCCTCTGTTATCTTCAGTATCCAATACAACACAATAATATCTTTCAGGAATACTTACCTTGCTTGGCCCGAAAGTCGGGAAAGGTGAATCAGCAAGCACAGGACCTGTCACTACATAAAGGCTTCCGCATTCATATGCCCAGGCTTTAACTATTTTTCCCAGAACTGTCCAGACATATTTGTTAAATGCCAACTTAAGTGGGACAATAGTGGAAAGATAAAACGACTCCTTTACCGCATCTTTTGACATCATCATATGCTCAACAGGAACCAGCTGCCCCATAATATAACCTGATTTTTTAAAGTCTTTTAATGTTGCAGAACCGGTAGTTACATCCGGATCCTCTGAGTACTTAACCTTATATTCAATTTCTGATTTGGCCTCTTCTTTTGTTAGTTCATAAGCTACCCATGAGGGAAGTTCATAACCCTCAACATATGATAGTGAGTAATTCCCATGATGGATAATCTGCTGCCGTGGCAAAGGGGCAGGGAGTTCAATTTTCTCCTGTGCGGGAAGATTCGCAAACAGGCTGATAATATAAATTAAAGTAATAATTCTCATATTATATAGCTTTTAAATTTTAAATAAAAATAGCGCTTTAGTTTTGATTTGTAAATTTCTTTGGCAGAAAAATGAGCTTTAACATTATTTATGAATCTGTTATTTCATTAACCGGCTATTTTTATGCAAATTTACACCCGAC
>CBFCXR010000204.1:0-4675 GCA_965602045.1 uncultured Bacteroidales bacterium
AAAAGGAATGAAGGGGGGACAGCACCCTAAAAGGGGGCTGTCCCCCTCTCATATCCCTATAACTTTATCCCTAATAACGTGATATCATCAATTTGCTCATAGTCTCCTATCCATTCAGCCATGTGATTTTTGAAGAATTCTTTTTGCTTAGCCATTGACAGGTTATAGTTTGACAAAAGCATGTTCTGGAAATTTTTAAATCTCAAAGGCCTGAATAATTCACCGCCAAACTGGTCATAATAACCATCGGAGAACATATATATATAATCACTTTTTTTTGTTTCAATAGTTACTTCATCAAATTCGCATTTTTTATTCAGGATATTTCCTCCGATTGAAAATCTTGTTCCCTTATAAATATTTAAATGCCCGTCTTGTATCATGCATATTGGCATTTGTGAACCTGAAAAGTTCAGTATATTATTCTTAATAGTAAATAATGCTATATCCATACCATCCATAATAAATCCTTTTTCAGTTTGTTTTGACAGCATTTCAGTAAGATATAAATTAATTTTAAATAGTATTTTAGGAGGTTCCAAAATTCCCTCTTCAATTATTATCTTATTTAATAAGGTATTACCTATTACTGACATAAATGCTGCTGACACACCATGCCCGGTACAATCAACCATAGCAATAATTTTCACATCATTAATGTTTTTATACCAGATAAAATCCCCTCCTACAATATCTTTTGGCATGGATAACAGAAATGAATTGGGGAAAACGGTTTTTAAATCATTATGGGATGGCAATAATGATGATTGAATTATTTTTGCATAATTAATGTTTTCAGTAATTATATTACTTTTTTGCGTAATAATAAAGTTTTGATCAACCAGTATCTTTGTAGTTTTCTTTGAATTGTATAAAGATTTTACTATATATATTAACAGGATCGAAATAGCTAATATTACAGTTACAGATATAATTAATATTGTTCTTGTTCTTTTCAGTTTCAATAATTCAATTTCTGTTTTCTTTTTTAATATTAAATTTTCATGTTTTTGAGCTTCATAATCCGTTTTTATTTCTGCAATTTGTTTGATATTTTCAATAGTAAAAATACTATCATATAATGTATTATATTTTAAACTGTATTTATATGCATTTATATAATCTCTTTGTAAAGCATAGAATTCAGTTAAAGAACTATAATTGTCTAATATAAGATCCAGATTATTTATTTTTTTTGCAATTTCAATGCTTTGTGTAAAATATATACTGGCTGAATCCAATTCATTATTTTTAAAATGCATATAGGCAATATTATAGAACAGGGTTGCCAGGCCAGTATTATTTTCAAGTTTATTAAAAATAGTTTTACCTAATTTATAGTAATATAGTGCCTTAGTTGAATTTTCCATCTCAGAAAAAACATTTCCGATATTTATATACGATTCGGCAATACCTGCTTCAAAACCTATTTCTTTTCTATAATCAAGTGCTTTATAGTGATAATGAAATGAACTGTCAAAATATTCCTGATTTTCATCAACTCCCTTTTCAAAATAAATAAGGCCGATATTATTCAAAGTAGAAGAAATATCTTGTTTATTTCCTATTAATTCTTTTAATTTTAGTGATTGCGAATAGTATTCAATCGCGTCATTATATCTGCCCATATAATGATATGTTGTACCTATATTATTTAATGATTTGGAGATTCCCGGCGTGTCATTATACATTTCTCTAAGTTCAAGTGCCAGGAAGCCGAACCGGATAGACTTTTTATACTCACATAATACATTATAAGTCAAGGCAATGTTACTATAAGCTGAGGCTAAAATTTTGATGTTATGATTTTTCTTTGATTTTTCAATTGCATTATTGTAGTAAAATAATGCCGAGTCGTATAATTGTTTCATATAATAATATGTGCCCAGAGTATTTATGCAATCTGCAATACCCTTTTTATACTTAATTTTTCCTGAAACGGATAATGCTTTTCTGCATAAAATTATTGAAGAGTCAATATTATCAGGAGCTAATTCCCAGGCAAGTTTATTATATAATTTAACTACATTACTGTCTCCCTTTGAAACGTTAATTATATTGTATAAACTGTCAGTGTACCTATTTGCAGATCTGGTATGAACAGGATATAATATACTACTAAGTATCAAATAACAATAACAAAAGTACTTTGAAGTGATAGCTTTTATCATTGTCTGGTTATTGTTAAATACATATTTTCATTTAATTACTGATACATTAATAATTTCAACCTTATTTTCAGTAATAAACCTTAGATAGTAGTTCCCGCTTTTTAAATTGTTAAAGCTGATTTTTAAGATGTTTCTGCCAACATTTCCATAGCGTATTGGTATATTTTTTACTTTCCTACCGGAAAGTTCTATAATTTCAAAATATGCATTCTCAAAATCTTCAAGTAAATATTCAACGCTAATATAATCATTTGCCGGATTAGGAAAAATATTTAATATACGATTTTCGTTCTTATAACTTGTGCTGTTAAGAAGATCTAATTGGATTTCTTTACAGATTTTACAGTGTAAGTCTTTCCAATAATTATAAAGTTCCAGACATATTTCATTGTATGGGTCGCTTATATCAAGGGCCAGAGGGCTTAAAGATGTATTATTAAATATTGTATTATTAAACTTCCATGCAAATTTTGAAATATCGCCTGATATCAAACCTTTTGGCCTTATTTTTTTTGTACCGGCTGACTTTAGCAATAAATCTTCCTCTATTAATCCAATACCACTGATTAATGATTTTTTTTCTGACCTAAAGTTCAATATTTTAAATTGATGAAGTTTATCATATCCATCGTCAGCTATTAAATGAATAACATATATACCTGTATCTCTATATGTATGAACAGGATTTGTTTCGCCGGAAAAAGTACTGTCACCAAAATCCCAGGAATATATGAGATTATCACCACGAGATACATTTTTAAAATTTACTTTGCCCACTGAATCAGCATAAAAATAAAAATCTGTGAAATTGTCGATACTGTCAATAAGATCCACTTTTTTGCAGTGAGTATTATAATATGATTCATCATTACCCCATGTTGAAAGACATACATCATATATTCCTTTTTGGGCGTATTGGTGAACAGGACTCTGAATTGCTGAAGTATTACCGTCACCATAATCCCATAAGTAGTTTTCTATTTGATCTCCTATGGATTTATCCAGAAAGTAGACTTTTTTATTTCCAATATCAGGAAAGTATTCAAAATTTGATTTTATTTCAAATGCGGAGATATTTACTTTTACTGATTTATCATAAGTATCCATCTTACCGGTTATTGTATCATAAACAGTAAGATTAACATTATATATTCCCGGGGTTTGATAGTAATGAACAGGATTTTCTTCATCCGTTATTGTGCCGTCATCAAGTTCCCATAAGTATTTATTTGACTTTGGCGAATGGTTAATGAAATATATCGTGTTTTTGTCAAAAGAATTTATTGAATCAGTAAAATATGCATCAATAATTATATCTTCCTCTGCCACAACAACGCACTTTGTTGTTTGACTCTGAAATTTTGAACTGTCATCTAATATTGCTAATTTGACATCATAATATCCTGGCTCCTTATATGTATAAGTTATACTGTTTTTTATGGTTGAATATTCCCCGTCACCAAAATACCATAAAACTTTTTTGTAATCTCCAGTAGAATTATCTGTAAACTTTATCTTATAATCGCCAATAAATGAATAAGAAAAATCTGCAAAACATTCACTGTTAACATCAAGTATTTCTATTAGCTGACAGGTTGTATCTATGGTCGGTGTTACTTCTGAGGAATCGGCAATTATAAGGCATACAGAATACTGTCCGGGAGAAGCATATTTATGGGTATGTGATATCTTTGACGTATCATGTATAATTTCGCCATCGCCAAAATTCCAGACATAGTCCGTTATATTTGCAGGAGCAGTATTAATAAATAAGCAGCTTGTGTCAGCATGATTTGGCTGGGGAATAAATAATGAACTACTTGAAGCAATTACATATTTAAAAAAAATGAAAATTCCAATTAAAAATAATTTATATAAACAATGCTTACATTTCATGATTACACTTTATATATAATAATACAAGTTAATTAAATTCATTTACGTTATTGTTCTTTTATAGTTTTTATTATTGCAAATATAATTTGATGATATTTATCATCTAATCAGTTGATATTTATCATTACAATTTTTTGATTAAATTAAAAGTAGTATTTTCTTTAGTATAGAGTTATTATTTTTTTTATTTTTTCAAAGTTGAACAGAATATTAGTTCTTTGTACCGGCAATTCCTGCCGCAGTCAGATGGCAGAGGGTTATTTCCGCGATTTTTTGGGGAATGATGCTGAAATATACAGCTCAGGTATAAAAGCACGTGGAATAAATCCGTATGCTGTACGTGTAATGGATGAGGATGGTATTGATATATCTCATCATACATCAAATGATATTAATGAATACATTGACATTAGTTTTGATTATATCATTACTGTTTGTGATAACGCCAGGGAAAGATGTCCGTATTTTTTGTCAAAGGCTGAAAAATTTCACAAAAGCTTTCCTGATCCTGCAAAAGCTACAGGTTCTGAAGAAGAAATTCTGGATCAATTCAGGGAAGTACGGGATATGATCAAAGAATATGTTGATAAATTTATTAGGGAAAAGAT
>CBFCXR010000205.1:0-4670 GCA_965602045.1 uncultured Bacteroidales bacterium
AAGGAACAACTTGGCAAATAGCTAAGCTTGTGCTGCCATACCAGGCCTTCCATGGCAATGTTTATATTTTTTACCGCTACCGCAAGGGCAAGCCTCATTTCTTCCGATTTTTTTCTCAACTCTTACAGGTTGAATCCTTTGCTGCTGCCTTTCAGTCTGTGACTCACCATTGTTATAAGATGGCTGGTACTCACTCTTACTGGCTTCCAGTTCACTTAAATCAAGTCTCTTTTGACTGTTAGCCCTTTCTACTTCGCTTGAATCACTAATAGGAATATGCCCTCTCATTAATACACCAACAACATGTTTGTTAATTTTATCAATCATTGAGCGGAATAACTCATACGATTCAAATTTGTAAATCAATAAAGGATCTTTTTGCTCATAAGTAGCATTTTGCACAGATTGTTTTAAGTCATCCAGTTCACGAAGATTCTCTTTCCAGAAATCATCAATTGTAGCTAAAACAATTGATTTTTCGTACGATCGTGCTAATTCGTCACCCTCACTATTATAGGATTTCTCAAGATTTGTTAATATATGGTAAGTCTTTGTTCCGTCTGTAATAGGTACAACAATATTCTCATATATTTTTGATTGTTTTTCATATACATCTTTTATTACAGGATATGCCTGTTTTGCTATGATTTCCTGTTTTCTTGAAAATGAATCTTTAATATTATTATATAAACTTTCAATAACATCGTCAGCACCTAGTTTGAGATAATCAGATTCATTGATCGGAGGTTCAATAGATAAAGACCTTAATACTTCAAACTTAAATTCATTATATTCAACGTTTCCGTGAAATTCATTAACAATACTTTCACAAACATCATACATAATATTTGCTATATCAATCTGAATTCTTTCACCATAGAGAGCATGTTTTCTTTTTGTATAAATTACTTCACGCTGTGAATTCATTACATCGTCATATTCAAGTAGTCTTTTTCTTATTCCAAAATTGTTTTCCTCGACTTTTTTCTGAGCTCTTTCAATTGAACGTGTGATCATACTATGCTGAATTACTTCACCTTCTTTCAATCCCATCTTGTCCATTAAGGAAGCTATTCTGTCAGAGCCAAATAACCGCATCAGGTCATCTTCCAGTGATACATAAAATTGTGATGATCCCGGATCTCCTTGCCTTCCGGAACGGCCTCTAAGCTGTCTGTCAACTCTCCTTGATTCGTGTCTTTCGGTGCCGATTATCGCTAAACCTCCTGCACTTCTGACTTCTTCAGTTAACTTAATGTCCGTACCACGGCCAGCCATATTTGTTGCTATTGTAACTGTCCCTTTTTTTCCTGCATCAGCAACAATATCAGCCTCACGCTGATGAAGTTTAGCATTTAACACATTGTGATTAATGCCTTTCATTTTAAGCATGCGACTCAGAAGTTCGGAAATCTCAACTGAAGTAGTACCAACAAGAATGGGCCTGCCCTTATTAATAAGATGTATTATTTCGTCAATCACAGCATTGTATTTTTCACGTTTTGTTTTAAATACAAGATCCTCATGATCATCCCTTATGATAGGCTCATTGGTGGGAATTACAACAACATCAAGTTTATATATATTCCATAGTTCGCCGGCTTCTGTTTCAGCAGTACCAGTCATACCAGAAAGTTTATGATACATCCTGAAGTAATTCTGCAGGGTAATTGTAGCGAAAGTTTGCGTGGCATCCTCAACTTTTACTTTTTCTTTTGCCTCAATGGCCTGATGTAAACCGTCTGAGTAACGCCTGCCTTCCATTATACGTCCCGTCTGTTCATCAACAATCTTTACTTTGTTATCAATAACTACATACTCAACATCTTTTTCGAATAATGCATAAGCCTTAAGTAATTGGTTTACTGTGTGTACACGTTCTGATTTGATGGCATAATCCTGTATCAGCTTATCTTTTTTCTGTATTATTTCCGTATCGCTTAAACCTGATTTTTCCAGTTCCACAATTTCTGATCCTATATCAGGAAGAATAAAGAAATCTGTTTCTTCTGCTGAATCAGTTACTAAATCAATTCCTTTATCAGTAAGTTCAATTGAATTCAATTTTTCTTCAATTATAAAATAAAGATCGTCAGTTACTTTGTGCATATTTTTACTGTTCTCCTGCATATAAAAGTTCTCTGTCTTGTGCATCAAAGCTTTATTTCCCAGTTCACTTAAAAATTTTATAATGGCTTTATTTTTGGGTAAACCTTTAAATGCCTGCAGAAGTTTAAAACCACCATCTTCAGTTTTATTTTCCGAGATTAGCTTTTTTGATTCGGCCAGTACTTCATTTACAAGCCGTCTCTGGGCATTTATAAGCTTTTCTACTTTAGGCTTTAATTCTTCAAATTCCTGATTATCTCCGCGAGGTGTGGGCCCGGAAATAATCAGAGGTGTTCTGGCATCATCAATCAGAACTGAATCCACCTCATCAACAATGGCGTAATTATGCCTTCTTTGAACTAAATCACGGGGACTAATTGCCATATTATCTCTTAGGTAGTCAAATCCGAATTCATTGTTTGTGCCAAATGTAATATCCGCTTCATATGCTTTTCGTCTCTCATCAGAGTTTGGTTGATGTTTATCTATGCAGTCCACTGATAATCCGTTAAACTCATAAATTGGGCTCATCCATTCAGCGTCACGCTTTGCCAGGTAGTCATTAACCGTTACAATATGTACGCCTCGGCCCGTAAGTGCATTTAAAAATACAGGTAAAGTGGCCACAACGGTTTTCCCCTCGCCGGTTGCCATTTCCGCAATTCTGCCCTGATGGAGTACTACTCCTCCGATTAACTGAACATCATAATGAACCATATCCCAGGTAATCTCATTACCTCCTGCTATCCATTTATTATAAAACCTTACCTTATCATCATGGATTTGAATATGAGGCTTTGTTGCAGAAAGATCTCTGTCAAATTGCGTTGCAGTAGCTTCTAAATATTCATTATCATTAAATCTCTTTGCTGTCTCTTTTACTATAGAAAACGCGACTGGTAAAACCTCGTTTAGAACATCCTCAAGTTTATTGTCAATATCTTTTTCAATATTGTCTATCTGATTATAAATTTTTTCAACTTCTTCAATAGCTGGCTTTTCTTTTTCTATCTGTTCTTTGAGTTCCCTGATTTTTTCTTCCTCAGGTTTTACATAATCGTGGATTTGCTTTTTAATGGCAACGGTCCGTGCTCTTAATTCATCATTTGATACAGATATAATCTTAAGATATTCTTCCTTTATATTATTAGCTATAGGCTCAATCTCTTTTAAATCTTTTTCATATTTGTTCCCGAAAATTTTACCTAATATGCTTGTTAAAACATTCATATATTATTTTTAAGTGTCGAATAAATAAAGGACAAAGATAATTTAAATTAGCAAATTTTAATCAATGCAAATTAACATGTAATTCTATTTTTTTTATTAAAAAGTAACTGTAAATAATCCGTTTATTAATATTTTAGATAGCTTTAAGAATAAATAATCACGAACATAATTTTAAAAGGGAATCTATGAAGAAAGTAGCTGTTATATTATTTATTATATGCTATGGGGGATATGCGTGCGGACAACCATGGATGAATGAATCTAAATTTAAATCAACAGAAGAAAAAAATTTCTATGAGATTCAAAACGCTTTTAATACATATTGGGAAGGTAAGGCAATAGAAAAAGGTAAAGGATATAATCAGTTTAAGCGATGGGAATATTTCATGGAGCCCCGGGTTTATCCGTCAGGAGTATTTCCTGCCAGTATTATCTGGAAAGAAATACAGAATGAGAAAACAAGAAAAAAGTCAGCACAGGCAACTTCTGCAAACTGGATTTTTCTTGGCCCTGACGATACTCCTACTCTTTTCACTGATAAAAGTAAAAGGGAGGGTTCAGGCAGAATTAATGCTATAGCTTTTCACCCGACCGATTCAAATACAATATGGATTGGTGCTCCTTCCGGTGGATTATGGAAAACTATTAACGGGGGTAATACATGGTCAACCAGCACTGATGAACTTGCAGCAATAGGAATATCTGACATTGCTGTTAATCACATAAATCCGGATATAATTTATTTGGCAACCGGCGATGGCGATCACTGGGATACCTACAGCATTGGCATTTTAAAATCAACAGATGGAGGTGACACCTGGGATCCAACGGTATATTCTGAAGAGGTTACAAATTTTAATTTCTTCAGGAGAATTCTGATGCATCCGGTTAATCCTGATATTATGGTTGCTGGTTCAAGATACGGAATACTGAAAACAACTGATGGGTGGAGCAGTTATGACTTGGTGCAGAGTGGAGATTTCAGGGACCTGGAATTTGATCCCTCAGATCCGGCTACAATATATGCAGCATCATTCGATAATGGTGGAAATGCAAAAATTTATAAATCAACTGATACTGGTACTACTTTTGCTGAAGCAATGTCAGGCCTTTCTTTTGGGGGTAATGTCGATAGAATTGAACTTGCTGTTACAGCTGCTGATCCTTCAATAGTTTATGCAGTATGCAGTGATGCCGATAATGCAGGCTTTTATGGTTTATATAAATCAGAGAACAGAGCTGGCGTCTGGACGGAAGTATATTCCAGCAATGGATTAAACCTCCTGGGTTGGGACATTAATGGACTTGAGGGGGGAGGACAGGGATGGTAT
>CBFCXR010000206.1:0-4634 GCA_965602045.1 uncultured Bacteroidales bacterium
TTAATGGATTATTCAAAAGGATAATTTGATAATTTCTTGTATAAATAAAGCTGTCTTAAAAACACCCCTATGATTCTGTTTTTTGAGACAGCTCCTTTTTTTATTATTCTCAATATTCTATTTTTGCAAATAAATTCAAATCAAAATATAACATTTTGGGTAGAATAATAGCAATTGATTATGGCAGGAAAAGAACAGGCCTCGCAGTTACTGATTCTCTGCAAATGATATCAAACAATTTAACAACTATAAAATCAGATGAAATATTTGATTTCTTAAGTGAATATTTTTCAAAAGAAGAGGTTGAGGCAATAGTTGTGGGATACCCCAAAAAATTGAACAATTTACCGTCAGAGTCTGTTAAATATATTAATCCGTTTATTCAAAAACTTAAAAAAGTATTTCCCGGTAAGGAAATATTTTTAATGGATGAAAGATTTACATCCAAAATTGCATTTCAAAGTATGATTGACGGCGGATTAAAGAAGAAAGACAGAAGAAACAAAGAGCTAATAGATACAATAAGTGCAAATTTGATTTTACAGTCATATCTTGATTATAGAAAGAACATTATATAATATTGAAAAATGATATATCCGATAATGCTATATGGTTCATCGGTATTAAGAAAGGTTTCAAAAGAAGTTGATAAAAATTTCAAGGGATTAAATACTCTGATTGAAGATATGTTTGAAACAATGTATAAAGCTGATGGCATGGGATTAGCTGCTCCTCAGATAGGAAAATCACTTAGGATTTTTGTTGTTGATGGTTACTCTTTAAAAATGGATGATCCATCCATGGAAGGATTTAAAAAAGTTTTTGTTAATCCTTATATATTAGAAAAAGACGGTGAAGAATGCCTCATAAATGAAGGATGTTTAAGTATACCAAAAATAAGAGAAGACATATCAAGAAAAGAAAAAATCCATATTCATTATTATGATGAGAATTGGAATTATTATGATGAAAACATTGATGGATTAAAGGCCAGAATAATCCAGCATGAATATGATCATTTACAGGGGATTTTGTTTACTGACAAAGTATCTCCATTAAATAAGAAATTACTGAGAGGTAAATTACTGGATATTTCCAAAGGCAGGATAGAAGTGGATTATAAAATACAGGTTCCGGGGAAAAATTAGGATTTTCATTTCCCCTAACTAGCGCAAGTGTCAACCTGTGCTCAGACTATTTGCCCGGATCAGATATTGTAAAAAATAAAGGTTCGAGCGGATACTTGAACCGATTTAGTTTAGCTAATACCCTAATGTAGCCGGTATTTCTTAAACACTTCATCTGATTTTAATAACAAATCAATATATTGTGCTCTCTTGTATACAAATGGATCATTTATCCTATTATTTGAAAGTTTCCCCCTGAATTCATCAATTTTACTATAATTTTTGGATTGCATCCATTTATCAACATCCGATATTATTGTTTTTAAGTATTCTATTTTATTCTTATATATGGTACTTACTACCTGCACACAAGTAGCGCCTGCCAAAATCATTTTCACCACGTCTGTGCCAGTAAAAATCCCTGTATTACTACATATATCCGCGTTTATTTTTTCATAAAGAAGACCTGCGAACCTTAAGGCTAACCTGTTGTCTTCAGGCACACTAAGACTACTGGGGACAAAATGTTCTTCTTTGTCTATATCAATATCAGGCTGGAATAGTCTGTTAAACAATACAAATCCGTCAACACCTGTTTGGTCCATTTGTGAAATGATATTTAAAGGATTTGCGTAGAAAGGACTTAACTTTATACTTATAGGAAGCTTTACTTTTTCTTTTATTGATTTCAGGATTTCAATCTGGCTTGCATTTATTGATCTTCCATCAGTCGTCATATCTCTCGGAACTGAATAAAAATTAAGTTCAATGGCATCAACTCCTGTCTCTTCAATTAGCTGGGCATATTCAATCCAGGTTTCTTTATAAATTGCATTAAGACTCGCAATTACCGGGATTTTTATACTTTCCTTGACTTTTCTGAGATTTAGCAAATGCTCCTCAGGTCCGGCATGTTTTATATTAGGAAAAAGATTAATCATTTCAGCATGTCTTTCATCGTATTCCTGAATTTCATCATCCATTTGAGCACTTTCCAGTTGTATTTGTTCTTCGAACAATGATTTATAAACGACTGCAGCTGCACCTGAATCTTCAACCATTTTAATATTATTAATATTGCTAACAAGATTGCATGCACCAACAATCACAGGATTCTTTAACTCAATCCCTAAATATTTAATTTTTAATTCTGCCATTGATTAATTTTTTAATTATTAAAGTATGAATTTATAGATATCTAATATATTATTGGATTTAATTTTGATGTTTAACAACTAATTTTTTCAAAAAGATACAGAGAATTTATTACTGAATCCTCATGAGTTAAAGTTAAAACTAAAAATAAAATTTTTTACATTTTTTGACATATTATTAAGCATTATGTTTCCTGTTATAAA
Organism: uncultured Bacteroidales bacterium; assembly: GCA_965602045.1. Classification (GTDB taxonomy): domain Bacteria; phylum Bacteroidota; class Bacteroidia; order Bacteroidales; family UBA10428. The sequence goes on from CBFCXR010000206.1 coordinate 2,486, forward strand.
ATGAATATTATCCAGGAGCTGAGAAAAATTCCATTCGTCAGGTTACTTATTCCACTTATGATTGGTTTAATAACTGGTATCCGCTTTGATATATCCTTTACTTTACTGATAATCACTTGTCTTTTATTAATGATTTTATTATGTCTGTCAGCATTTAATATATTACAGGAAAAATATAAAAACCGGTGGATATTTGGGCTTTCCCTTTATATATTTATCATGATTGCAGGGATCCTGCTAATGGAATTGAAGTTAAATGATTCGCAAAGGTTTTTACCTCAAACTGAGAAATCTGAATACTTTTTTGCTGAAGTTATTGATCAACCACAACATAAAGCTAATACTGTTAAAGTATTATTAAAGATTACTGGTCATAGGGATTCCTTGCAATGGTATAAGTGCAAAATGAAGGCTCTGACTTATTTTCAAAAAGATAATAATACGGGCAAAATATCAAACGGGGATATTATAATCTTAAAGACTATTCTCCGGCAAGTTAAAGAACCTGCGAATCCTTATGAATTTAACTATAAGAGATTTTTGCGTTTTAAAGGTATAATATACCAGTCTTATATCAAATCAGGAACATGGCAAATTGCCGGACATGGAAAAAGCCTTATGATATTTGCATCTCACCTGAGAAATGAGCTGCTTAAATTGTATAGAAAGTATGGATTTGACAATGATGAATTTGCTGTTTTATCTGCACTTACCTTAGGGTACAAAGATGAACTCGGCGCAGAGATTAAAAAAGCATTTTCTTCGGCCGGAGCAATGCATATTCTGGCAGTATCAGGACTACATACGGGTATAATTTTTTATGTTTTAAATATCTTGTTTGGCTTTTTGGGAAAAATGGCCTACGGTAAAACAATCAAACTTATACTGGTAGTTTTATTATTATGGTTTTATGCTTTGCTAACAGGACTTTCAATATCTGTTATTCGTGCGGCTTCAATGTTCAGTCTTATTCAATTTGGCAACTCATTTAGAAGAACAATCAATATTTATAATATTCTTGCGGTTTTAGCATTTTTTATTTTAGTTATAAATCCTTTACAGATGTGTGATGTGGGATTTCAATTATCCTTCCTTGCTGTATTAAGCATAGTTTTTTTTCAACCCCGATTCTATAAATTGCTGACTTTTAATAACCGCATTATCGACAAAATATGGTTATTGTTTACTGTATCAATTGCAGCGCAGTTAGGAATATTTCCAATTATTATATTTTATTTTCATCACTTTCCCGTGTATTTTTGGATAACAAATCTGCTGATAATTCTTCCTGTTGCAGTCGTTATATATCTGGCGATAATGCTATTCATTTTTTCTCCTTTAGGTCAGGTCGCTTTTATCATAGCAAAATCTCTTAATTTGATATTAGTATTAATTAATTTATTTGTTAACACAGTAGAAAAATTTCCATTCTCATTGATCGATGGAATATATAATACTTTTACCGAAACTGTTATATTATATTTAATAATTATTTCAATAAGTGTATTTGTAATATATAAATACAGGATTCATTTAAGAATTGCCCTGTTTTGTATCCTGTGTTTTTTATCAATTAATTTATATAGAAAATATATTATAAATAAACAGAGTAAGATTGTAGTATTTAATATTAATAAGTTTACTGCATTAAATTTTATTGAAGGTAGAAATAACTATTTATTTACTTCTATTGATGTAGAAGATAAAGATAAAATATTACTGAACTCAGTTCAAAATTATTGGATAAAGCATGGAATAAGTGATATAAACAAATTAATCAGTCTGATTGATTCCACCGGCAATAGAAAAGCATGTAATAATATTGGGGGACTAACTTTCAGGTATCTGCATAATAATCTGTTATTTAACTTCAAAGGGAAAAAACTGTTATTATTATTAAATACTAATTTATTTGAATATACAATTAATAAGAAATTTCAGTTAGATTACATAATAATTGCAAATAATCTGGAAGTTAGTATAAAGCAATTAACAAGTCTTTTTGATTTTATGAATATTATTATTGACTCATCAAATAACTATTGGACAAAGAAATACTGGAAAGAGGAGTGTGAACCGTATGGTATAGATCCTTATATTATATCTGAAAAAGGAGTTTTTAAACTGGACATATAATTCAAAAAGGGAC
>CBFCXR010000207.1:0-4623 GCA_965602045.1 uncultured Bacteroidales bacterium
ATACTTTTTATTACCGGATATAATTTCCTGGGCACTTATAACTGGTGATAGCTGAGTTAACTGTATAATAACCGGAATAAGAAAAAAGTATACATTCTTTATTTTTAGAAAAAGTAAGTTCAATGTATAAAAAGATTAAGTGATTACGTGCTGGTTTTTGTTTCTGTTGCTTTTATGTTGCCAAGAAAAATTTTCCATCTTTTTTCGTTGTAAAATTTATCTTCAGTTTGTTCAACAATTATTTCAATTTCTTTCTGCGTAATATCGGAATATTTGATATTGTCCCCGGAAAAACCCGAAAATTCCTGAAATATTGTGGCAACTGCATAATACTTGTTATCCGGACCTTTAACAAAATCAGTTATATAAGCAATATCATAGTAGTCTATAACTACTCTGGTGTAGGGGAGGGTTTTTAAACGGTAGAGGTAGTCCTCCATTGATCTGGTTTTAATAATTGTTTTTCCTTTATTATCAATATGGGAAACCTCCATCACGGCACCTTTGTAAAATAGTTTTAAAGCCTGGTGCTCCGCCATATTTCGTTTATCCTGAGGCTGTTCTTTATCACCCAGAATAATGATGTGTTGCTGGAACTCTTCCACTTTTTGTTTTGTCTGTTCTTTAAACAGGCCTACTTCATCCTCTTTCAGCTCAATTTTATCCACTATTTTTGCTTCTTTGCTGCTCCTTGCAGTTTTTGATATCTGCTGTGCACGGACATTCGTAATACAAACAAGAAGTGAAGCCAATAAAAAGCAATTCAGTATTTTCATGGGATTAAATTTTATATTATAATTTATAAAAATACGAAATTATAAAACCGATATTCGTGATATTAATACCTTCGCTGTTCTCCGGCCTGCCAAAAATATTGACATAACTGCTCTCTTTTTTAATGTTTTTGTTTATGTTCAGAAATACTTTCGGCCCTGCAGTAATAGTTGAGAAATATCCTGCAGGGATACTTAATCCAAATCCCAGCCCTGCAAATATAGATACTTTTTTAAGGTCAATAGTTCCGCTATAATTAAGATTTGTGTGGTTATAAAATCCCAGTTCGGGAATGGAAAGGTATTGAACCACTTCAGGGTGATCGGGATAGTATCCCTCCAGCTGATAGCTGCCGGCGAGCTTATATTTTGCTGATGCAATTATTGATATTGATATGTTGCTTTCAAGGTAATATCCTATTTTCCGGGGATTACTGTTCATGATCTTAAATCCAAAAGGAATGGAGATCGAGGTTATGTTAACAAGGGAATCATAATCTGCGGTAATTATCTTGTAGTACGACTCATAATTTACATCCGTAGATAAAACCTGATCCTGAAGATTACCATTAAGGTTATACTCTGTAGAAAAATTGTTCAACTCAATACCCGAATAGACACCAATTCTATGATATAGGAAATAGTTCAAATGAAAACCTGCAGAATAACCGGCGCTTTTACTTATTGCCCATTCATGATAATCTTCCTGCATTGTAAGTTTTTCAATGTTATTATCAATGATTGAGCCCTGACCTATCATTAGAAATCCATTTACCGAAAATTCTTTCCTGTCAATCTTTTTAATATTTGTAAATGCAGCAGGTTTTTCGAGATTATCCTGCATGTAATAGTTTATATCACCTCTATCAATGCTTTCAATTTTGAAATTACTGTATGTATTTCCCATACTTTGAAAATTTATTTTAAAAATCAGCTCCTGTGAGGTACTAAAGATATTCTTTTTCATATATGCCCCGGAAAGTTTTTTTGTTGCATAAATGTTAGTATAATATTTATCTCCATCCAGTGGAATAACACTTCCGAATTCAGCTGAATCAAGATTCATGGTAACATTATTAATCCCATCCTGATATGAAGATTGAAATTTTTCAATATACTCATCTATAGTCAGCAGATCTTTATCCGGGTCGGGCTGCAGGTCATTAAATACTTTATTCTCAGTGCCGGAGAAAATATTTTTAAATGATTCTATGTAAAACACCTTTTCTTCAGCAGACTCCTCAGGATTTCCGATTAATGAAAGGCTTCTTATATAATCTTTAAGGAGACTCCTGGTGAACTGATTGATTTTTTCCTTTTCATCCAGGGCTATATCTCTGCTTTTCATCTCATGAAATGCTTTTATATCATCAATTTTAAATGAGGATGCAAAATTTCGTATACCGACAATTTTAAAATTCTCCGGCACTCTGGATTTTTTTAAAAAAGCAATCCGAAAAACAAGTTCTTCCTTATTTGTATTCAATGTATTATTCAGGTAATTGCCCTTAATCGTTTTATTTGCAAATATATCAATAGAATATACTGCTTCTCCATAAAACTTGATTTCACTTCCTTTAACCATATCAATATTGAGATTAACTGACATTCCATTCGGGTACCAAAGAATAAGATTTGACACATAGGTTTCGATCTCATAATACTCACTTAACTGGTGAGACGGATCCAGATCATTATATACAAGCACTTTGCGACTAAGAAATAAATCAATTATATCTTCGGCATGACTTTCGGCTTCTTTAACATCAGGATTTTGAAGTTCTGCAATGCGATTGATATTATGTTGGTATGTTTCAATTAATTTTATTACCTCGGTATGGACTACAGATATATCTTTTTTTGATATTTGAGAAAATACTGATGCAGCGGTGCAGAAATTAACAGATATAATTAGAAATATTAGTCTTATGTAAACCTGCATCTTTATTAATTTTGATTGTTTACTATAACTTTCTTTGTGATTTTCCTGTTACTGAACCTTATTTCAATAAAATATATTCCCGAATTATAATTGGGAAAGTTAAATTCTTTAATAAAAGGATAATTATATTTTACAAACAGATCATGGGATATAATTTTACCAAATGAGTTCAGGATAGTGATTTCAAATTCAGCACTTATATCGTTGTTTATTTTAACCATTACCATGTCAGATGCCGGTACCGGGAAAATTTGGATCTCTTCTGATTTTGCATAACCTTCAGGTATTGTTATCCTCTCTGTTGCAAAATAGCATAGATCATCATTGCTGATTTCAACATAATATTCACCAATATTCTGGTTGGCAACAAAAAGGAATGTATTTGCATCGTTAATGATACTGTCATTACAATACCATTTGTAATACAGGGCAGAATCATTGCTGCAGGCCATATACCAAACATTAGGACCAAAAACGTATAATTCGGGAATCTCCAGGAATTCCTGGCATATTGGAATTATTTGTTGTGTTGAATCTATACATCCGTTTGTACTTACAACTTTCAGCTGAACCGTATAATAACCTGTTGACAGGTACGCATGTTGTGGCGGATTTCTGCCGGAGTAGTATGTGCTGTCTCCATAATCCCACAACCACTCTGACACATCAAGGTCTGCTGTATCTGATAAATTTTCAAAACTTATCACATCACCTCCTGCAGTGACATAATCATAACTAAATCCAGCTGCAGGAACCGGTTTTACAATAACCTCCTTTACTATGCTGAATTCTTCGGTTTCAGTGTACAGAGTGAGAGTTACATTGAAAGTGTCAGCCGTTGAGTATGTATAAACCGGATTTTCCTGGTTTGATGTTCCTCCATCTCCGAAATCCCAGCTGTAACCTGTTACAGTATCTGTCATCAAAGAACTCTGGTTAGTGAATGTGGTCTGATAGCCAAGGCAAACAGTATCTGCACTAAAATCAACATATGCCTTGCTCACATAGAAAGTCCGCTGTGTTGCCCATGCCCCTCCTATAAAACTCTGATCAACGGCCTGGACGCTCCAGTAATAAGTTCCTTCCGCTAAATCTTTGATAGTCCATGAAGTGTTAAGTCCTGTGTTACCCTGTTTCTGTACTATTCTGAATCCGTTGTCAGGACGTGATAAAGGAGATAGAATATCAAAACCGCCGCTGGTACTTCCAACTCTAAGGTTATATGTTAATCCTTCTGATGATTTATCATCATATGCAGCATCCCAGTTAAGTATTATATCAAATTCCTGTTGTGTGGATGAAAGTCCCGTGGGAGCTTCCGGTGGTAAGTTCTCGACATTCAGGTTATTCTGGTTTATATTTGTTACATATGCAGTTTGCTGAGGAAAATTACCTGAGATCAATACATCAAGATCACCGTCTCCGTCAAAATCTGAGAACGATGATATAGGCCCATGATCTTCAAATGTAGAATAATCCTTCTCAATAAAATCTGTCCCGTCAATGTTGTCATAAATAGTGGTCCTTTTTGTAACTCCCTGTCCTGAAATTAATATGTCAAAATATCCGTTATTGTTATAATCTCCTAATTCCAGCGAACCTTCACCAAAAGCACTTAGCTGTTTCATTTCATCGAAATTCAGTTCGTTGTTATAAAAAACTTTGCACCAGCCGTTCCCATAATTATCTACGCCATGAATTACTAAATCACTGCTGTCATTTTTATTAATATCAGCAATCATTAACTCCCCGAACATGGATATATCCTTCAAAGATTGAAAAGAATAATCCCCGTTGTTTATTAATATTGCTGTCTGGGGTGAGTCATCATTTGTTCTATGGCCGGAAACTATAAGATCAACATCATTGTCCCTGTCAATGTCATAAGCACACGCTTTTCTGATTGTC
>CBFCXR010000208.1:0-4592 GCA_965602045.1 uncultured Bacteroidales bacterium
TGAGTAGATCGATATTCCTAAATAAATCAAAAATCGTTAATCAGTGTTCCTTGTTCTTAAATCAAATAAAGGAGACAAAAATGTCAAAAGATAACAATATATAATTATTATATGTATATAATTGTACTTCTCACTCTTATCTACATTGTAACTCCCGTATTTATAATATATCTGACTGAAAATTACAGAATTGCCAACAGGATTGGTGCGGTTATTATTGCCTATACATCAGGACTGATTCTTGGTCATGCTGGAATCATACCTGCAGGCAGTGACTACTTTTTGGATATCTTCAATTCAAATCCCAAACTAACACTAAATGAATTAATGTACCTAAAATCTCAAAACTTAATAGAACATAGTGATATTATTCTGTTTAAAACAAAAAAACTGCAGGATTTGCTTACTACCATCACAATCTCGTTAGCCATCCCATTATTATTATTTGCATCAAATATAAAATCCTGGTTACACATGGCCGGCCGAACTCTAATATCAATGACAATTGCAATTATTTCAGTTGTATCTCTTGTATCACTAGGATACTTTATTTTTAACAACAAAATAAATGAGCTTTGGAAAATATCAGGGATGCTTATCGGAGTATATTCCGGAGGGACGCCTAACCTGGCTTCATTAAAAATTATGCTTGAAGTAGATGCAGAAACTTATATCCTAACTCACACATACGATACGATTGTATCAGTAGTTTATCTTTTCTTTCTTATCTCAATAGGTAAAAACATTTTCAGGAATTTATTGGGCTCTTATCCGGCTAAGGAGAAATATTATAATACCCGTAATAATAATTTAGCCGGAGAATATACCGGAATTTTAAAGAAAGAAAAATTAATACCTCTCTTAAAAGCACTGGGTTTATCAGTTATTGTTTTTGCTGCTGCAGGAGCTCTTAGTCTTTTGGTTCCTGAAAAATCAGTTATGATTGTTTTTATACTTACATTGACAACACTGGGTATTTTATTGTCTCTGCTGCATACTGTTAATAAAATTGAAAAAACATTTGAGTCAGGGATGTATTTTATTCTTGTATTCAGTATTATAATTGCTTCAATGGTTGATATCACAAAATTAGTAAGCCTGTCCTCATCATTATTTTATTATATAAGTATTGTAATTTTTGGCTCTTTATTTTTACATATAATAATTTCGAGGATTTTCAAAATAGATGCGGACACGGTAATGATAACTTCAACCGCACTGATTTGTTCACCCCCTTTTGTACCTGTTGTGGCCGGAGCCCTTAAAAACAAAGAAATTATAGTATCAGGACTTACAGTAGGAATTATTGGATATGCCATTGGCAACTATATCGGTGTTTTATTAGCTTATTTTTTAAAAGGCCTTTAATAATTTTAAAATCCTTTCAAATCCATTTTAACTGTCGGTATTAATAAGAGAAATCCCAGTATAATTAAGATAAGCATAAAGGGAGCAATCCATTTTACCCATTTTTCGTAAGGAATTCTTGCCACACCCAGAACACCGATCAGTATACCTGATGTTGGTGTTATCATATTTGTAAATCCGTCTCCAAACTGATATGCCATTACTGTAGCCTGTCTTGAAATATTTATCAGATCGGAAAACGGAGCCATAATAGGCATTGTAATTGCTGCTTTAGCTGATCCTGAAGGTATAACAATATTTAATACAGTCTGGATTACATACATAGTCCCCACTGACGCAATTTTGCCAAAATCCTGCATAGATCCTGATAAATAATACAAAATTGTATCTATAACCTGACCGCTTTCAAGGATTACAATTATTCCACCTGCCAGTCCCACTACAAGAGCTGCCGGTAAAATGTCTTTTACTCCTTCCAGGAAAAGGCCTACAATCTTATTTGGTGATTTATCCATTGCTATGCCTGACAAAACACCCATAGCAAAAAATAAAGTGGCTATCTTCATTATATACCAGCCATAACCCATTACACCCACAATTAAAAACAATATCGTAAACATCAATAATAACAATAGAAAGAAGTGTACTGACTTTCTCAACGTTAAAATTCCGGTTATGGCAAAAACTAATGAAGAAACAGGAATTATTGCTATTCTGAAAGTTTCCACTGAACTTCCAATTTTTATGGAAGTAACAGGAAAATAAACTGAAAAAATAATCAAAGATGCCAGGATCAATATATATACTATCCATGCTGAAACCGGAGAATAATATTTAATTGCATTCATATCTGTTTTTCCTTTTTCTCTCCAGTATTCATCTTCCTTATATACCAGGGATTTGCCGGGAGCTTTTTTTATCTTAATTGCATAATTCAATATAAATATTATACCCATTGTATTAATTATAATCCAGCAAAATATACGGTATCCTATACCCGAGAACAAAGGTAATTCAGCTATTCCCTGCGCAATACCAATAGTAAAAGGATTTAAAACTGCTCCGGCAAAGCCCAGTCCTGCTCCAACAAACACAATTGAAACTCCTGTAATTGAATCATACCCCATTGAAATAGCTAAGGGTATAATTATTATAATAAAAGCTATTGTTTCTTCACTCATCCCGAAGACAGCGCCAAACAGACTAAATATTAGCAAAATTACTATGAGAATAATATTATTTACTCCCAGAAATTTTAAAATTTTGTAATGTTCTATCTTTTTAACAAATCTTAAAAATGATATTATTCCAAAATTTATGGCTTTGCTGCTGTTCATTATCCAAAAAGCACCTCCTATCATCAGTATAAAAACAATTATACCGGATTGCCTTTTAAATCCATTAAATAACGCTGCAAAGACCTGCCAGGTCTGTTTTACGTTTTCAGTAAATTGAAATTCCATTCCTTTCTTCTCTATGCCATTTTCAAATACTGTTTTTTCAATGTATTCACCACCCGGAATTATCCATGTTAATACAGCAGCAATTACAATTATATAAAATATAATAACATAGGTGTGTGGCACTTTCTTTAACATATTACCCTTTTTTTAAAATTCCTTCTAAAGTAGTAATTTTTCATACTTGTTTAATATTATTAAAATTGCAGTATATTAATAATTAATTTTCCTGTTCAGTTGTAAAACTATTAAGCAATAGAACAATATAACAATATAACAACATCCCTGAATGGACCAAATAATAGAATGTGTACCAAATATAAGTGAGGGTAATGATTTGAAGATAATTGACTCTGTGATAAATGAGATAATTAATGCTAAAGGAGTTAAACTGCTTCATGCCGATTCAAACAAATCAGCTAACAGGACAGTGATAACATTTGCAGGTGGACCTGATGAAGTTATTAAGGCAGCATATAATCTTGTTAAAAAAGCTTCTGAGTTAATTGATATGAGAAACCACAAAGGAGTACATCCAAGAATTGGAGCGGTAGATGTATGTCCGTTAGTTCCCTTAAAAAATATAACAATTGAGGATACTGCAATCTATGCAAGAAATCTGGCAAAGCAGATTGGTACTAAACTGGAAATACCTGTCTATTGTTATGAATATGCAGCATTATCAGAGAAAAGAAAAAACCTTGCAAATATTCGTTCAGGCCAGTATGAGGGATTGAAAAAGAAATTGGAATCAACCGCATGGAAACCTGATTATGGCAAGGCTGAATTTAATCCAAAAACAGGAGCAATTGCTGTAGGAGCAAGATATATTCTTGTTGCATATAATATAAATATAAACTCCGGTTCCGTGATAACTGCAAAAAAAATAGCAGAAGAAGTAAGAAATTCACTTAATTATGTAAAAGCAATAGGCTGGTATATAGAAGAGTTTGGCTGTGCACAGGTTTCCACTAATATTACTGACATAGAAAAAACCCCTATCCATTTGGTATTTGAAGAAGTATCAAATAAAGCTAAAATTTATGGGGTTGAAGTTACAGGTTCGGAAATAATCGGCCTTGTTCCTTTAAATGCACTTACGACTGCGGGAAAATATTACTCGGAATTAAATGAATATGTCTCACCGGATAAGAAATTAATAAATACAGCCATTACCATGTTAGGATTAAATGATATCAGTGACTTTGTGCCAAACCTAAGAATAATCGAACTTTTGCTAAACCTTTAGATTAATTCAAAAAACCGGTTTTTTTGATGAAATTAATAATTTAATTGACGAATTATTTTTTACTGGTGATAAATGAATATAATTCATGTCATTATTTTCTTATAAAGCTCATATTTATAATTAATTAGCATAATGTAAGTATCTATATTTATTACAAATACATATTTATACATTGTATCAATCTAATTATTAAGCAGTTAGAAATATTACATAAATTTTATTTTATAAGTTTTTTTTATAGTTTTGGCGTTACGAACTTTATTAATGCTATAGTTCGTAATATTTTTATTGACTATTAGCCGATTAAAAACCTTAAATTGTTATCTATGAAAAAAATTGTAACTTTTATTGTATGTCTGGCATTTATAGGATTTTCTGCAATCCTTGCCCAGGACATACAAATTTCGGGGAAAGTCACTAATGCTGATGATGGTAATTCATTACCGGGTGTCAGTGTAGTTGTTACGGGTACAACAATAGGAACAGCTACTAACATCGATGGTGATTATTCCTTA
>CBFCXR010000209.1:0-4547 GCA_965602045.1 uncultured Bacteroidales bacterium
ATGAAAAAAATAATATTAATATTAATAGCAATTGCTTTAGTATGTATTATTGGATTTTTTATTGGCATAAGTAATCAGAAAGAGCAATATAGAATAGTGAAATTAGCAGGAGGTGATGGATATGCGAATCTTACAAAATCAGATTTTTCATGGATTGCAGGTGAGAATAAAGACAGTATTTCTGCACTCCCTCTTAATAGAGGAGACTTGTTGTATGTGTTCTTTGAAGAAGAAAAACTTCCTCTTTACAGATATCAGGAAAGTGATGGTGATTATTTGAAATTTCAATGTAAAGATTTTATACTGTATTTAAATGATAAGATCATTGCCCTTGAAATAACAGAAGACACTAACTTCATTGCCTGGCTTGAAAATCTCAATGCAGAAATTATTAATGACTTACGCTATATTTCTATATCAAGTGAGTTCTCAGATGTTAATTTGCCATACTTAAAAAAAATAGCGGATATTAAGCCTGATATTGGAATATTTTTTGATGAAAATACAACCATACTTACCGAAATATTAAATCTGTTCAATCCAACCTGGTTAGCAGCTCCTGATTGTGAGCTGGATAAAAATATCCAAAATAGAATCGCTAAATTAAAAAATCTGGAATTACTTTATATAGATCCGGAAAGCTGTAATCTTAGCAATATATCAAAGCTGAAAAACCTTGAAAATCTGATATTAACGAATATGCATCAATCTGATAGTACAAGGTTTATTGAAAATAATAATCTCAGGGCTGTAAGCATAATAGAATCAGAAATAACAAACATTAGTTTTTTAAGTAAGCTAACAAATCTTTCTGAACTAAACCTGATAAATTGCGAAGAATTAAGTGCTATTAATTCAATAGATAAATTAATAAACCTGGAATCCCTTAGTCTGATTAATTGTGAAGATCTAACAGATATCAGTATTCTCAGTAAAATGCAGACATTAAAATGGCTTTCTTTTAATCCTGGTATTACACAGGAAGAACTTGATTCATTGGCAGTATATCATAAAAATATTGAGGTAGTGGAATTAATAAACTGTGAAAATATCAGAAATATAAATTCGTTTGATAATCTAAAAAAGCTGACATGTTTGTCGGTTTATAATACAGATATAGATATAAATTCGCTATACGATTTAAAAGGATTACGCTATTTATCAATTCCTGATAGCATATACTCCGATTCCTTAAAAATATCACAAATTCAGGCTAAGATTCCAAATTGCATAATAGTACCAAGTTCAGGTTTATGTCTCGGCTCAGGATGGTTTCTTTTAATAATCCCTGCCCTTATAATCTGTAAGATATTTTCATTATTGTATAAAAAGATTAAAATCTAAATGTTGCATATACTTCGTTTCACTCAGCATGACAAAACAGTGGTAATATTATTATGCAAAAATTATTAAGAATTAAATATTTGGTTTTAGCTGAATCACTTATTATCCTTGCAGGTATAATAATATTTTCTTCCTTCTCTCATAATAAGTTTTTGCCATTTACAATTTCATTAACAGGTTTATTTGTGGCAGCCATTATAATGGCCAGAAATACCGGATCGATTAAAAAATTCAAATCTTTATTTGGCTTTAATCCTGTTTCAGGCATTTTTTTTATATATCTGTCCATTTCTTTACTGTTTGGAATATTGCTTGGCATAATCTACAATAACTACCAGCATAATTTTGTTTTACCGGGTAAACTAACTCATATAGCAATATTAGCTGCCTTAATAGGTTCACTGGAAGAACTTATATTTCGTGGATTTTTACAGGGTTATACCAGACAAATTAGCATTTTATTTTCAATCTGTTTTGCAACCTTCGCCCATACGGTTTATAAAAGCTCACTATTCATTTTTCATCATTCACATCCCGGGACAGACATAATATTTCTGATGAAATGGACAATTATTGCAGGTATTGTTTTTAGTATAATAAGAGAATACTCCAATAATATATTTCCTTCTTTAATGGGTCATGCAATTTTTGATATAATCGTTTATGGGGATTATATATATAGTCCCTGGTGGGTATTTTCCTAAATTCCTCCGGCCACCAAATCTCCTACCTCACTTGTAGAATATCCCATTTTACCTGCGCCCATATCCTTAATTTTATTTCCGATAACGTTTATTACCGATTTCTCAATAGCATGAGCAGCCTCATCCTCATTCAGGTGTTCAAGCATCATTATTCCACAACAAATGGAAGCAAGCGGATTAATTATATTCATTCCGGTATACTTGGGAGCTGAACCACCTATGGGTTCAAACATACTAACACCTTCGGGATTGAGGTTACCGCCTGCAGCAATACCCATACCGCCTTGTGTTATTGCACCGAGATCAGTAATTATGTCACCAAACATATTACCTGTAACAATAACATCAAACCATTCCGGGTTTTTAACCATCCACATACAAGTTGCATCCACGTGATAATATTCTCTTTTAATATCAGGATAATCCTGTTCTCCCATCTCATGAAATGCTCTTTCCCATAAATCATATGTATAAGTAAGTACATTAGTTTTACCGCAAAGTGCCAGGGTATTTCTTTTATTTCTTTTCCTTGTAAATTCGAAGGCATAGCGTAAACACCGGTCAACCTGCGCCCTGTTATATACCATACTTTGAACTGCTACTTCATCTTTGGTCCCTTTCATAGTAAATCCTCCGATACCGGTATACAAACCTCCGACATTTTCCCTTACAACAACATAATCAATATCTTCAGGCCCCTTGTCTTTTAATGGTGTAGGCACACCGGGATATAATATAACCGGCCTCAAATTAATATACTGATCAAGCTCAAAACGTAATCTAAGTAATATGCCCTTTTCAAGAATTCCCGGTTTTACATCAGGATGGCCAATAGCTCCCAGAAAAATAGAATCGAATTTACGTAACTCCCCGACTGCGGAATCAGGCAGAACTTCACCGGTCTTCAGATAACGGTCTCCCCCGAAATCAAACCATTCAAAATTAAGTTTAAATCCAAATTTATCTGAAGCTGTTTTCAGTACCTTTACACCCTCATTAACAACTTCCAGCCCTGTACCATCTCCCGGTAAAACTGCTATATTGTATGATTTACTGCTCATTCTTTATCTTTTTAATACTATTATTAATTATAAATTCTATTTTTATTTTAAAGCCGACAAGTATAAATATTTATTTCCAGTTTGCCAAAAGTTTATATTATCGGAATAAATTATCAAAAAATATCACCGGTACCAGATTCAAGTACCCGGCAGCCTAACTCAAATATTATTGTTTTCTATTATATTAAGCATCTTTAATGTAGCCTTAATTGCTGCGACAGTCTGATCAGAATCCAACCCCCTTGTGCGGAATTCTTTCCCATTTCCCATATCCCATGTAATGACAGTCTGAACCAAAGCATCAGTTTTACCTCCCGGAGGTATTGAAACGGAATAGTCTGATAGCTTTGGAAATGATCTTTTAAGTTTTGTGTATATTTTTCTTAATGCTTTAACAAAGGCATCATACTGGCCATCTCCGTTAGCAGTTTCTTCATATTCTTTATTATTTATTTTTATTTTAAGTGTTGCAACAGGTTTAAGGCCATTTGCAGTAGAAAGAGCAAAGTTTTCAATCTCAATTTTTTCATCAATATTTTTACTCTTTAAGACATCTGATATTATATAAGGTAAATCTTCCTGGGTAACACTTTCTTTTTTATCTCCGAGTTCAATTACCCTGGCAGTAACTTTTCTCATGGATTCATTATCCATATCAATTCCCAGTTCTTCAAGGTTCTGCATAATATTTGCTTTACCGGATGTTTTTCCTAAAGCATAAGATCTCTTTCTTCCAAATCGTTCAGGCAACAGGTCATTAAAATAAAGCTGGTTTTTCTGGTCACCATCCGCATGAATTCCGCATGTTTGTGTGAATACGGATTCTCCGATCAATGGTTTGTTAGGAGGTATACGTATTCCTGAGAATGATTCTACCAATTTACTGACAAGACTTAACTTCGATTCTTTAATATTCATTTCACATTTCAAATGATCTTTAATTACTCCAATGACACTTGAGAGCGGCACATTACCAGCTCTTTCACCAAGACCATTTACTGTAGTATGAATTCCTGTAATACCTGCTTTAATCGCAGAATAAACATTAGCTGTTCCAAGATCATAGTCATTATGTGCATGAAAGTCAAATTTTAATTTCGGGTATTTATCTATTATCATTTTGCAGTAATCGTATGTTTCGTCAGGATTCAATATTCCAAGAGTATCAGGCAGCATGAATCTTTCTATTTTCTCATCTTTTAAAGCATCAAGCATCTGAAATACATAATCTCTTGAATTTCTCATACCATTCGACCAGTCTTCAAGATATAAATTAACTTTCAAATCATTTTCCAAAGCAGATTTAATAGAACTTTTAATATCTTTTATATGTTCTTCAGGTGTTTTTCTCAATTGTTCTGTTACATGTCTATACGAACCTTTTGAAAGGATATTCATAACTTTTGCGCCTGCATTTTTAATCCACTCTATTGAAATA
>CBFCXR010000210.1:0-4535 GCA_965602045.1 uncultured Bacteroidales bacterium
AAAAGGCGAACATTCAAAAGGTTCTCTTATTCATGATAATGCAACTGAAATATTAATAATAGGAAATTTATTTGCTAATAATATGCGGAGAAATCCATATTGCAAAGGAGGTACACAAGTCACAATTCTAAATAATTATATTTACAATCCTGGAAAGGCAGCCATACATTACAATCTGGCAGGAAGTGAGTGGAAAGGATATGACTGGGTTACAGGAAAAATAGTAGTAGCAGGTAATTCCATAGAGTTTGGCAACGATACAGGAAGTAAGGTTTTCGGCGGGTCATTTCGTGGTCCTGTTGAAGTCTTTTGGAAAGATAATTTAATCTCCGCAAATATCGATGTAAAAGAACTATCAGGGAATTATACACCATTAGAAAGTGCTCCCTTTTGGCCAGAAGGGTTGGTGATTAAACCAGCTGCTGATATTAAAAAGTCGGTTTTAAAAAATGCAGGTGCTTTCCCCTGGGATAGAGATGATATTGATAAACGGATAATTGCTGAAGTACAATCAGGTAGAGGAAAAATTATTGACAGTGAAAAAGATGTCGGTGGCTACCCTAAAATTAAACCTGTTTACAGAAAATTCATTGCTAATGAATGGGATTTAAATACACTGATAAAAAAAGCTGATAATTAAAAACTATTTTTATTTATCTATTGACAAGCATAATAGAACTCAAGGCTTATGAAGCAGAAAATATTTTTTTCAATTTTGATATGCATGTTAATTATGTATAGCAATTTGAGCAAGACTTTTAGTCAAGGCTGCACAACATTCTCTCTAATTGATGGTAGTCGCTATGTTTTTGGTCGTAATCTTGATGTAGATGCCGAATTCGGGGATATCTTTATTAACAAAAGAAATATGAACAAGATAGCGTATTTCGATTCTACCAGTACAGAGCCAGCAGTTACATGGGTATCTAAATATGGCAGCATTACATTCAATCAGATCAGCTGCGACATACCACAAGGAGGGATGAATGAACAAGGCCTGATAGTTGAGCATATGTATCTTGCAACTGCAAATTACCCGATTGCAGACAGCAGACCTGCAGTTATTTCACATCAGTGGATACAGTATGTTCTGGACAATTGTCAGAATGTTTCTGAAGTTATTGCAATACAATCTGCCGTACGTATTTCCGATTCAGAATATAAATTCCCTATCCATTTCCATATTATGGACAGTTCTGGCGACAGGGCCATTATTGAATTTCTTGCAGATACATTTACCGTCTACAGAGGAATAGATTATACTGCATGTGTATTGTCGAACAGCGACTATGCTTATTCATTGAATTATTTGAGCAATTATACCGGATGGGGTGGCTCTGCACCTATACCATCGAATGTAAGTAGCTCACCCGATAGGTTTGTTAAAGCTGCTGATATGGTAAAAAATTATCCAGGTATCACCACCGAGCCAATAATCCCATACAGCTTTTCAATTTTAGATTCAGTATGGAATAATACCAAGTGGCAACTGGTTTATGACCTAAATAATTTGAGTATAAATTATAGAATAGTTTCAGATACAACCATTCATACACTGTGTTTGAGTGATTTTGATTTTGATTGTTTGTCGGGAACAGAGGTTCTTGAGATTGGTGACGATCCCTCAATACCTTTAAACTGGTTTTCCTTTTCAACCAGCGTTAATACTACCCTAATCAATACAGCATGCAGTTTATCCGGGTTTTTAAACTCAATTCTCGGACCTGAAGCTGACGATATTGCTGTTCATCCTGAAAATACATCTTCTTGTAATTCTACAATTGTAGACAAAGTTTATTATTCCGGGAAACTCCTTCTGTATCCAAATCCTACAACAGGAAAAATACAAGTTGATA
Organism: uncultured Bacteroidales bacterium; assembly: GCA_965602045.1. Taxonomy (GTDB): domain Bacteria; phylum Bacteroidota; class Bacteroidia; order Bacteroidales; family UBA10428. The sequence goes on from CBFCXR010000210.1 coordinate 1,857, forward strand.
ATGAAGTTATTAAGAAAATTGTAATTTTAAACAGTCTTGGTATGGTTATTTTCGAGACTAATAAAAAAGACATTGATATAAGCAATCAGCCAGCAGGAGTTTATTTTATTAGAATTTCTACTGATAAGAAAACGATAACAGGTAAAATAATAAAAAAATAAATTACGCTTGGCAATAAATAAACCGCATTGAAACTGCGATTTTAAAAGTTAAACCATATAAGTATAATAACCATTATGAGCAAAAATAGATTATTGTGTTTACTATTATTTACATTTTTACCACTTTTTTCCTATGCTCAAGAAGAATATCAAGCAAATTGGGAATCTCTATCGAAGCATAACAGCGTACCGGATTGGATGCGCGATGCAAAATTTGGCATTTATTGTCATTGGGGCGTATATTCTGTTCCGGCCTATAATAATGAACATTATATAAAGGCAATGCATGATACTTCCAGTTATTCAAAATTAGGAACATATAAGCGACATTTGGCTGTTTATGGTCCCTTGGATAAATTTGATTATCACGATTTTATTCCCATGTTTAAAGGTGAAAATTTCAATCCGGAAGGATGGGCTGATCTCTTCATTAAAGGTGGCGCCCGTTTTGCCGGACTGGTTGGAGAACATCATGATGGATTTGCTATGTGGGATAGTGAACTTACCCCGTTTAACGCAAAAGATATGGGTCCAAAACGTGATATTGTTGGAGAATTGGAAAAATCCATCCGCAACAGGGGAATGAAATATTTCGTTTCCCTTCACCACGAGTTGAATTATACTAATTTTAAAATGTCTTCATCATTTGCCGGTTATGATCCCAAATATCAGAAACTTTATGGAAGTACAATGCCTGAAGAAGAATGGCAATTAATGTGGAAAGACAAGTGCATCGAAGTAATTGACAAATATCATCCCGATATTTTATATCATGATGCATGGCTGGAACGTGTAAACCAGGATTATCTCCGTGAATATATGGCCTATTTCTTTAATGATGCAGCAAAAAACAGTAGAGAAGTAATTGTCACCTATAAAGGTGATGATATTAAGGGCGGAGGTATGTTGGATCATGAAAATAAAAATCCCGATAAAATAATGGAAGAACCTTTTTTATGTGATTATTCTATAGGAACGGGATATTCTTACTCGTGGTGTTACACAGATGGAATGGAGCTGCGATCCGCCAAAGAAATTATCCACCAACTAATTGAAATTGTCAGTTGCAACGGACAAATGCTTTTAAACCTATCTCCGGGAGCCGATGGAACCTTTCCTGATAATCAAAAAATGGTAGTATATGAAGTAGGCAGGTGGTTATGGACATTTGGAGATGCAATTTATGAAACACGCCCCTATTATATACCATTTGAAAACATATCGGATGGAAAAAGAGCCTATTTTACCCAAAACAAAAATGCTGTTTTTGCCATTACAACAGAATGGTTAGGAGGCGAAAATAAATCACCGGCCTTTTCATTTACCCTGAAAGAACTTTCTACCGACAAATTGAATAAGAAAGTAACATCTGTAGAGTTATTCGGATTAAAAAAAATAGAGTATTGTACTTTTACTCATACACCTGATGGATTAACCATTAATGTTGGGGACAGGGTAAGGCTGCCATCCGATATTGCCCAGGTTTTTAAAATATATGTAGAATAATAATTTTATTAAAATGTCAGCAATAAATTTAATATTTCATCGTAAAAATCAGATTTTGCTGGTTATGTTAATTTTTATGACAACTATAGGAGGAGCGTTTTCTCAAAAAAAAGAGGCAGATAAAACGAAAAAACTGATTCTGATATCAGAGCACAAAGGACCAGTTATCGGCACAAATCATGAGGATGTTTTATCAAGCAAAAATCGTTCTGGATTTGAAACCGGACAAGTTGTTAAGATAAGCGGAGTTTATCACATGTTTGTAAACGAAATGTTTGAGCGCCCTCACAGAGATTTGCGCATTGCTTACTGGACAAGTAATGATGCGATTAACTGGAAACGTCAGACTACAATATTCGAGAGTATTCCGGGAAGATCACCTTCAAATCCAAGATCAGAAGTCTGGGTAACAGGGGTTGAGTTTAATAATGAAGAAAATGCCTGGAATATCTTCTATGTTGCTTATCGTGCAGGAGATAAAGAAAAAGATGAAATTGAACGTAGTGATTATGAGGGCAAAATCTGGCGGGCAAAATCTGTAATAAACGGATTAAATGGTATTGCAGGCCCTTATGCTGACATGGGAATAATCCTGCAACCCGATGAAAATTCTCAACCATGGGAAGGGCAACAGGCTGTAGCAACTTTCAATCCTTATAAAGCCGGTGATAAATGGTATGCTTTTTACGATGGGCACAACTATATCCCGATGGGTCCATGGCCGGTTGGAATAGCTGTAGCGCCTATGCTTAGCGGCCCCTGGGTGAGATTACCGGAGGGACATAACCCCGTACCTATCGCTGAAGAATTTATTGAAAATCCTCAGGTAACAGAACTGAAAGAAGGTGGATTTCTTACTGTATTTGATTCTTTCGGAGATCAGGAAATAGGCTATAGTATTTCAAATGATGGCTTACAATGGAGTCCTGAAATCAGGATTAAAGTCCAGTCTGTAGGCAATGTATGGGCCGAAGCTGGTGATCATGCCATGAGAACCCCACTTTGTGCCATA
>CBFCXR010000211.1:0-4507 GCA_965602045.1 uncultured Bacteroidales bacterium
TGTGCTAATTCATCAAAAGAATTATAGCCAAGAATCCTCACAGCAGCCGAATTTGCCATAATAATATTACCATCGGGTGTAGTGCGGTAAAGGCCGATTGTTGCACTCTCGTAAAAACTCCGGAAACGCTCTTCACTCTCACGCAGGGACTCTTCCACTTGCATACGGTCAGTGATATCAATTAAGGAAGCAATACTCTCATTTGATCCGGGTATCATTCCAACCAGGATATGCACATTTTTCTTATTATTAAATTTATCTATAAAAACAAATTCATATTCCTCCGGAGGATTACCAATTCTGTGAATCCTCTGATTATGTATGTTCATACATCTTTCCAAATCTTCTTTTGCTGTAAGATCACTCCATTTAATCCTACCCTCAATCTCCTTCTTTGTAAATCCTGATAATTTTTCAAATTTGGTGTTGCATAAGGAAATTATTCCATCGCCGTCTATCAGGCAAGTGGCAGTGCCAGTATTGTTGAACAGATTTAAGTAACGGTTATGGCTCTTATTCAGTTCATCATTTATTTTCTTAATTTTTTTATTTATATCCTGAAGTTGTTCATTTAACTTAATTAATTGTCTTTCTGCTTTTACTTTCTCTGTAATATCCATAATCATGCCTGAAATTCCTTCTTTATCCAAGACAGCACTTACACTTATTACTATCTCTTGGCCGGTATTTGTGGATGCCTCAATATTAAAATCAGTGGCTGATTTAGTTTTCTTTAAAATTTCAAGCAATTCCTTTCTCTTGGCAGGATCCTTGTAGTGTACTATAACACCATTTTTAGTGAACTCTTTCTTGGATTTATATTTAAACATTTTAATAAGAGCATCATTTATAAAAAGAATATCGCCTTTAAAATTTGTTTTAAATACTCCGATTACCGAATTATCTACAAGTTTTCGATAATTCTCTTTGCTTTCCTGCAAGGCTATTTCCACCTTTTTATACTCTGTTATATCTTTACCTGCTATAATAATCTCATTAATCCTGCCCATATGATCTTTCAATAAAGTCATATTCCAGATAAATACCCTTTCATCACCATCTTTTGTAAGAATCGGGTGTTCGTAATTCTCAACAGGGCTTATTTCACTATTCATCAGTTTTTTGAAAAGCTCATTCATTTCTTTTCTATATCCGGCAGGTATAGCTATATCATACCAGTTCTTTCCAAGTATCTGATTCTCTTTATTACCAAGAATTCTACATCCCTTCTTATTGATAAGTGTTACATTGCCCTTATCATTTAATATTACCAGTATTACCTCCATAATATCGAGATATTGTTGTGCCCTGTCTCGTTGTTTTCGTAGTTCCACTTCAATATCCCTGCGATCAGTAATATCCTGAACTGTAACAATCAAATAATCAACCTCGCCATTTTTTTTATAAACTTGTTTACTGATATTATATAAATGTTTAATACTACCGGAAGGCAACTTAATCCTGTATTTATAGGATAACAATCCCTTTTTTGTTGTAAACTGCTTGTGTAAATTGTCCTTAATTATTTTTCGATCATCAGGATGTACTAAATACAAATATTCATTAAATCCGGGTGGTAGTTTTTGTCCTTTAATCTCAAAAATATTATAAATCTCATTCGACCATTCAATAATATCATAAGATGGAGTAATTGTCAAATTACCCATTTTAGCAATATGCTGGGATTCAATCAGTAATTTTGATTTTCTTGCAAATGCCTTTTCCAATACTTTTCGCTCGGTAATATCTGTACAATAAGCTATATATCTGCCTTTTATCAGCTCCTCGATATCCAGTAACACATTCACTAATTTCCCATCCCTTCTTACAAATTCAAATTCATTACTAAGTTTTTTGCCATCTTCCATAAGCTGATGAATATTCAATTTTCCATAATCATGTCTTTTAGAATTCAGAATATCGGAAAATGACATTGTAAGCAGCGTCTTTTCTTTATATCCTAACATTTTGCAGGCAGATGGATTCACATAAATGAATCTTTCATCTTTATCAAATAAAAAAATATTCGTGGGCGAGCTTTCAATATAGGTCCTGAATTTTATTTCACTTGCCTTTAATTTTTCTTCTGCATTTTTCTTTTCTGTAATATCTGTAACTATTCCCTCTATTGAAACAGGATTTTTATTTTTATCTCTGATTATTAAATTCTTTTGCTGAACCCATTTTGTCTCTCCTGTTTTTTTAATAATTTTTAGTTCATAGAAATCAGGAGCAACACCTTTTTTTAGTTTTTTCCAATGTTCTTTAAAATATCCAAATGAATCAGGATGAATAAGTCTTCTTACCAATAATGGTGTTTCATAGAACTCTTCAGGCGAATACCCAAAAAGATCTTTCGATTGAGGACTGATGTAATCATATTTTCCCTGAGATAACGACATCTTATATATGACATCTTTAACATTTTCTGTAATTTTGTAAAATCTTTTCTTATATAATGGATTCTCATGTAAAGACTCCAGTTCATTTTTATCTGAAGGTTTATTCTCCAACTCTCTAATTCTGTTCTTCAATTCAGCATTTTCCGATAAAATTTCAATATATGACCGTTTTTGCCTCATTAATTGATCTAGTTATTTCAGGAAAACAGTAAACTAATTTAAGAAAAATAAATGTCTGTAAAGATTACTGCTATAATTTATAAAATTTTGTGCAAACTATAAATTATTTTAGGTATTATTTCAAATTCTGGGATTCAATATATATGTCATTCTATAACCATAAATTTAATAAATTGATATATTCACATATTTCCACAAAAAAAATAATTTAATCATTCGACATAAATTGTTTATCTTTATCAATAGTGAAAATTTATTAAATATTATTATAAATTAAACATAATTCCCAATCTACTAATTTTAAAATCCGGAGAATCATGAAAAGGCATATTAATTTACTATTCTTTGTATTACTAGTAATTATTTATTCATGTGGTGGAGGTACAACCAGTAATAATGAGGAATCAGCTAAGGAATCCTCTGAAGAATTAAAATCTCAGAAAAGAAGTAAAGGCAGTAGTGATGAGATATCAAATTGTGATGATTTTCTTGATCGCTACGAAGAATGGATCACTTTATACGTTAAGATTCTTAAGGAATATAAAGAGAACCCGTATAATAGTAAAACGATGGAGAAATATACGGAGACAATGTCCGAGGCATCCACCTGGGCGCAGGACTGGACAAAATTGCACACCTGTATGTATAATGAAAAGTACCAGAAAAGATTCCAGGAAATAGCAGAAAAGGCGAGCAAAGCAATGGAAGAGTTAGGTCTTGAGTAAAGTATAAGGTATGAAAGGTAGGACAGGTTTTCCAAAAGTATTTTGGATTGCAAATTCTATTGAAGTACTCGAGAGGTTTGCATATTACGGAATCTTTATGGGATTTCTTATGTACATGGAATCCCTGGGATACACAAGAGACCAATCAGGCAATATCCAGGGTCTTTTCCTGTTTATATCTTATTTTATTCCTGTGTTCAGTGGTACTTTTGCCGATCGCTTTGGCTTTAAAAGAGTATTAATTATTTCCTACCTTGCTTATATACCATCTGTATTTTTACTCATCATTGCAAATTCATACAACGAAATCATGCTAACTATGCTAAGTATTGGATTTGCAGCAGGAATATTTAAACCGTTAATTTCCGGCACAGTGCGATTAACTACCGACTCATCAAATAAAACTCTCGGTTTTGGTATATTTTACATGATGGTTAATGTTGGAGCATCTTTCGGGCCTATAATGGCTGGGAAATTACGTGCCATTTCCTGGAATTATGCATTCCTACTGGCAGGTATTGCTATAACAATTATGTTTATTGTTACCCTTATATTCTACAAAGAACCTGAAAAAGAAAAATCTACGGACAGTATTGGGAAAAAAATACGTGAAATTTTTTCTACTGTAACCGATACCAAATATGCAATTTTTCTATTGATTCTAGGCCTGTTCTTCTGGCTGCCTTTCTGGGCTTTCTTCAACATATGTCCGGCATATGTTGATAAACATATTGACACTGTCAGGTTGTATGGAGAGATTGAGAGTATTTTAGGAGGCGGTTTTGCCCGTTTATTATCAAGGCAGGAAGAAGGTATATGGCGTATAAACGGTGAAGCTATTGCACATACAGGATGGATAATTTTAATGTTGCAGTATTTTGTTTCAAGAATTTTTGAAAAAAGACGTGCCCTTCCATCATTTAGTTTTGGAGTTTTTGTGGCTGGTGTTGGCGCTTTATTAATTGGTTTTGCTATAAATCTTGCTCCGGCAATAATAATACTTGGTATATTTATCTTTGCAGTTGGAGAGATGATTTCCTCGCCTCGTATCCAGGAATATATAACATGGATAGCCCCAAAAGAAAAAGCAGGTTTATATATGGGTTCTAATTTTTTAGCCACATGCATTGGGGCATTATTAAGCGGGAATATGTGTGGTATGTGTTAGGAATCCATTGTATTCTGGGAGTAATGGTATTT
>CBFCXR010000212.1:0-4470 GCA_965602045.1 uncultured Bacteroidales bacterium
TATAGCCTACATTCTTTGTTGGCTTGCATTGAAACTATTCGTTCCAAATAATAAGACAATAGTTATTACATAAAAATTTAAAATATCATATATCAAAGATGAATTTTTATATATTCTTGTAAATATGAAAAGAATATTTAATTTAACATTAATACTGGTTTTGCTTGTTATTAGTACCAATGCTCAGAACAGCAAGGAACTTAAACTTTGGTATAACCGCCCGGCGAATAACTGGAATGAAGCCCTTCCAGTCGGGAATGGCCGTTTGGGGGCAATGGTTTTTGGAAATCCTGAAAAAGAGCATCTGCAACTAAATGAGGAAACTGTTTGGGCTGGCGGGCCACACAATAATGTAAATGCAGAATCAAAACCATACATGGTTAAAGTGCGTAATCTTCTTTTTAAAGGAGAATATGAAGCAGCCCAGAAACTGGCAAATGATTCAATAACAAATAGTATTAACGGCATGCCTTATCAGCCGGTTGGAGATTTATTAATAACCTTTCCTAATCATGAAAATTATTCGGAATATTACCGCGACCTGAATATCGAAGAGGCCGTAGCATCAATATCATATATTGTAGATGATGTACAGTATAAAAGGGAAGTTTTTTCCTCGTTCACTGATCAGGTGATTGTTATCCGTCTTTCAGCCAGTGAACCCGGAAGGATCAATTGCATGGTTGCTGCCGGTAGCCTGCAAAAACATGAAACCACCGTACAGGATCAGAGTATCATAATGACAGGTATTACTTCAGACCATGAAGGGGTAAGGGGACAGGTTAGATTTAACACGATAGTAAAACCTGTTGTAGAAAATGGTGAGCTTGAAAAGAGTGATACCAGCTTGATTATAAAGAATGCCGACCTTGTTACCCTGTATATTTCCATTGGCACCAACTTTGTGAATTATAAAGATATAAGTGCCAATGCCTCAGAAAGGGCAGAAAGCTACCTTGGAAAAGCTTTGCAAAAAAAATATATTACAGCGCTAAAAGAACATTCTGATTTTTACAGACAATATTTTAACAGGGTATCTCTTGATCTGGGCGTAACCGACTCTGTTAATAATCCCACCGACGTGAGGCTTAAAGAGTTCAGATACGGAAATGATCCCCAGCTGGCTTCATTGTATTTTCAATTTGGCCGTTACCTGTTAATAAGCAGTTCCCAGCCTGGCGGACAGCCGGCTAACCTTCAGGGAATCTGGAACCATATGCTCAAACCACCATGGGAGAGTAAATATACTGTTAATATTAACATGGAGATGAATTACTGGCCGGCAGAGATCACTAACCTTACTGAATTAAACCAACCTTTATTCCGGATGATTAAAGAATTATCGGTAACAGGCCGTCAAAGTGCATCACAATTATATGATGCCAAAGGGTGGGTGCTACATCATAATACTGACATCTGGCGTGTGACAGGTATATTTGACAGGGCTTTTTATGGATTATGGCAATCAGGGAGTGCCTGGTTAACCCAACATCTGTGGCAACATTATTTATTTACCGGTGATGAGGATTTTTTAAGGGAAATGTACCATGTAATGAAGGAAGCCGCAGAATTTTATGTTGACGAGCTGGTCGAGGACCCAAACACTGAATATTTAGTGATAGGGCCATCCAACTCACCGGAAAATAAATACCTTGGCCTTGCGTCTGCAAGCGTGGGAACAACTATGGATAACCAGTTGATGTTCGATTTGTTTTCCAATGTGATCCGTTCATCTGAAATACTTGGCATTGACCGTTCATTTGCTGACACCCTCCTTAAAAAACGTTCACGGCTGGCACCCATGCAGATTGGCCGGCATAACCAGTTACAGGAATGGTTGCAAGACTGGGACAGGGTGGATGACCATCACAGGCATGTTTCACACCTTTATGGTCTTTATCCCGGCAACCAGATATCACCTTACAGAACACCTGAGCTCTTCCAGGCTGCTAAAACATCCCTTCTATACCGCGGTGATGAATCTACAGGATGGTCTATGGGATGGAAAGTAAACCTGTGGGCACGGCTGCTTGATGGAAACCATGCATACAAGCTTATCACTGATCAATTAACACCAGCAATTAAGCCGGATGGTAACGTAAAAGGAGGTACATACCTGAATTTATTGGATGCCCACCCTCCATTTCAAATTGACGGGAATTTTGGCTGTACCGCAGGTATTGCTGAAATGCTACTCCAGAGCCACGATGGGTGCATCTATATTTTACCGGCCTTACCTGACGCCTGGCCAAATGGAGAAGTAAAAGGATTAATGGCAAGGGGCGGATTTGAAGTGAATATATCATGGAAAAACAGTAAAATTGATACCCTTACTATTTATTCCAGGCTGGGCGGAAATTGCCGTATCAGATTACTAATGCCTGTAAAATCAATAAATGGTTTAATACTTACAGAAGCAAAAGGAGCCAATCCAAATCCTTTTTATATTATAAACGAAATTAAAAAACCTCTTATTTCACCAAAAGCTGCAATAAGAAAACCAGGGATCAAAGAAACTTTTTTATATGATTTTCCAACAGAAGCCCGGAAGACCTGTAAATTTGTTTTGTTAGAAAAATAATTCTTTGATATATATTTTTCTTTGTGTAACTCTGTATTTTCTTTATGTAATTTTAAGTGAAAACCGAATCGCTGAGGTACACTTATAAGAGAAAAGTCTTGTAAAGATTAAATTATTAATAATGATTACAGAATTTAAAGCTTATCCTGAAAAGAAACACTTTGTTAAAACGCGCATTATTTCTTCTTTGATTGTAATCACTATTTTTTTTAACAGCTATTCTCAAAAAAGCGTTCGAAAGGATTTTTCTTTAAACGAAAACTGGCTGACAGTAGCAAACGATACTAATCAAAATGCTTTCGATGGTTTTGAACAACCGGACTTTAATGCTGAAGACTGGGAGAAAGTTGATGTTCCTCACAATTGGGATAAATATGAGGGTTATCGCCGGCTGCTGCACGGCAACAGGCATGGATATGCATGGTACAGGAAAGAGTTTACAGTTGATTCTAACGTACAGGGCCGCAGGTTATTTTTATGGTTCGAAGGTGTTGGTTCATACGCAACAGTATGGCTCAATGGCAAGGAAGCAGGTTATCATGCGGGTGGCAGAACCTCTTTTACTATTGATATTACGGATGCCGTTAACAAAAATAGCAAACCAAATTTATTAGCAGTACGTGCTGATCATCCTTCATCTATCCGGGATTTACCGTGGGTTTGTGGTGGCTGTTCCGAGGAGTGGGGATTTTCAGAAGGCTCTCAGCCAATGGGTATTTTCAGGCCTGTTCATTTGATCATTACTGACCCGGTGAGGATAGAACCTTTTGGAGTTCATATCTGGAACGATACAACCGTATCCGGTAGTTCTGCCCTGATAAATATTGAAACTGAATTGAAGAATTATGGTGAAACCCCAAAGACTGTGACTCTTGTCAGTAGATTATTAAACAAAAATAAGGCGATAGTTTTTAAAGTAAAGGAACGAAAAGAAATTCCTCCCGGCGCTGTTGTTATCATACGCCATGATTCTATTAAGATTGTTAGTCCGAACCTTTGGTCACCGGATGATCCCTACCTGTATACATTAGAGTCGGAAGTAATTGAGAACAGTGAAGTAATTGATTATACAACTACTAGCTATGGTATCAGGTGGATAAGTTGGCCTGTTGGCAGAAACACAGGTTCCGGCCGGTTTTTTCTTAACGGAAAACCGGTTTTTATAAACGGTACTGCCGAGTATGAACATTTAATGGGACAGAGCCATGCTTTTAGCGCGGAACAGATACACTCCCGCGTAATGCAGTTACGGGCTGCAGGTTTTAATGCTTTCAGAGACGCCCACCAGCCTCATAATCTTCGGTATGATGATTACTGGGATAAATATGGTATTCTCTGGTGGCCTCAGTTTGCAGCTCACATATGGTTTGATAATCCTGAATTTCGGAATAATTTTAAAAAGTTATTAAAAGACTGGATTAAAGAACGCCGCAACAGTCCGTCAGTGATTCTCTGGGGGCTTGAAAACGAAAGTACATTGCCAACTGATTTTGCAAAGGAATGTACTGACATTATACGGGAGCTTGATCCTACTACTTCCGGACAGAGAAAAGTAACAACCTGTAATGGAGGTACCGGAACCGACTGGAATGTTATTCAAAACTGGTCAGGTACATATGCAGGTGATCCTTATGCTTATGCAGAAGATATTCAGCGTGAGTTACTTAATGGAGAGTACGGAGCGTGGAGAAGTATTGAACTTCACACTGAAGGGCCCTTTATAAAAGACGGTATACTCAGTGAAGACAGGATGGTACAGCTTATGGAAATGAAAATAAAACTGGCGGAATCGGTTAGAGATAAGTGTTGCGGGCAATATCACTGGCCTTTTATTTCACATGATAATCCCGGAAGAACTCAGAACGGTGAAGGATTACGTGAACTGGACA
>CBFCXR010000213.1:0-4456 GCA_965602045.1 uncultured Bacteroidales bacterium
CACATTTTTATTGTAATAAGCAAAGCTGTCAACTGGTTTTTCCATCCAATCATTCGCTTTTCAATCAATAGCTCGCGTTACACTATCGTTAAACGCGCGCTATACGGATTGCAAATCCGAAAGAGCAGGTTACATTCTCATATTCCTGTAAAACCGGGTAAAATATTATTTAGCTGTATATCAAATTGTTACTGCAGTTTTATGTTAATTTGATGATCTAAATCATCAGTAATCAGTAATATATGTCACCCCTAATTTATTGAATAATACAAGTTTTAAAGATAATTTTATGATGCAATATTTTGGCAGAAATTATTTTATAAGTAGGGCAGCCTGTAAACATGGTTATTAAATAAAATATATTTATCGCAATAGGTTTAGATAAAGAGTCATTTACAATATTTTAGTTCTAATATTGTGAGGTGGCTCAATAAAACTAAATAATAATTCTACGGTAATATATTTTATATATAGTTGTTGATATATACTTAGTGAAATTTTTTATCACTTATCATTAAATAAAAAAGATGAATATCTCAATAAAGATATTAATGATAGCTGATAAGTCTGGCAGTTTGTTCGCTTTAAAGAAGTTATTTGAAAGATTTGAAGTTGAAATAATTAAAGTAAGTACAATTGATGAAATATTCAAAAAGGCAGCAGAGCATGACTTTGCTTTGGCCATTGTTGATATGCAAATGTCGGATAAAGAGATTTATACATTACTTAATTTATTGTATGGGTCAGAAAAAACAAAATCATTGCCGGTTATAGTTGTTACAGATAAATATCCGGAACATCATTATTCAATTAAAGGAATTGAAACCGGGATAGTATCTATTCTGTTAAAACCTGTTAAATCAAATGATCTGGTTGGTAAAGTTAAAATTCACCTTGATCTGTTTGAATATAAGAAAAGACTTGAATATGAGAAAGAACAATGTGAAACATTTAAACAGTCTTTGCAGAAATCTGAACAAAGATTATCAGATTTGAGAAGTGAAGTTACTGACAGGTTAAAATCAGCCTTTATTGCTAATATATCACACGAGCTTAGGACCCCAATGAATGCCATAATGGGATTTTCAAATTTGCTTGCAGATGAGAACCTGACAAGTAAAGAAAGACTTGAATATATAAGCCATATCAATAATAGCATTTTGACCCTGGTAAACTTAATAGACAATACAATTGATATAGCAAGGATTGAAGCAGGACAATTAAAAATTAAAAGTGAACCGGTGCAGGTAATAAACATTTTACATGATTTATATTCAACATATAAAGAGATAATTTTTAGTCAGGGATTAAATAAGCTTGATTTAATATATACGAATTCTAAAGATGAAATAAATATAATTATCCGGAATGATAATTTTCGCTTCCGGCAGATATTGGTGAGCCTGCTGAGTAATGCAATAAAAATTTCCCCGCATGGGGTAATAGAATACGGTTACGAAATAGTAGGTGAAAATAAAATTCTGTTCTATGTTAAAGATTCCGGTGTTGGTATTCCCGGTGATAAGCTCGATTTGATATTTGATCGCTTTGAATATAGTAATGATGAATTTTATGCGGAACTGGCTGGTACGGGATTAGGATTGTCACTGGTTAAAAAACTGGTTGAATTAATGGGCTCGGAATTAAAGGTTGAATCAAAAATAGATGAGGGTTCTAAGTTTTATTTTGAATTACCTTATGAAAAAATTGAAAATGATCATATAAATAATCACGAAGGCACAGATAAGTCTTTGATGGAAGAATATAATTGGAATGATAAAACAGTTTTAATAGCCGAAGATAAATATGTTAACTTTTTTTACCTTAATGAATTACTGGAAAGTTCCGGGGCGAAAGTTATCTGGGCCAAAAACGGCGAAGAAGCTGTAAATATAGCGGTAAATCAAAAGATAGATTTGATTTGTATGGATATAAGAATGCCAAAATTGTCAGGAATAGACGCGTTCTATAAAATCAAGAAATATAAACCTGATATTCCTATTATAGCGCATACTGCTTATTCCACCTCAAGCAGAAAGGAAATATGCTTCGAAATAGGATTTAATGATTATATAGCCAAACCATTTGGAGGCAGGGATTTATTGGAAAAAATAAGCCGGATATTCAAATTCGAAAAAGCCCACTAGAGCTAAATTGGGATACTATCCCAAGGACATTTTATAGGTAGGATACTATCCTTTGGATCTTGCCCATTTTTGATTATATTCTGAAATATTTATCTTTACTTAAGTAATGATTAACTAAAAATTTATTATTTATGAAAATAATTGATCGAATCAAAGGGATAATTCTGAATCCTAAAAATGAATGGAGCGCCATTCAGCAGGAAAAGCAAGGTAATACAGAATTATTAACAAGTTACCTTATTCCACTGGCAATAATTCCGATTGTTGGTACCTTTATCGGTAATGGGCTTATTGGCCGCAATTTGGCATTCGTTGGTCATGTTGGGTCAGTATCATTAGGGATCAGGTATGCCATAATGATGCTGTTAAATATATTAATCGGCATTTATCTTACTGCATTTATTATTGATCTGCTGGCTCCAAGCTTTGGAGCTGTTAAAAACTTTAATAATGCTTTGCGCCTGGTTGTATATTCTTATACACCAACTTTGGTAGCAGGCATTTTATACTTAGTCCCCTCACTTTCAATATTAGTTATGCTGGCGTCATTATATGGATTATACATAATGTACTTTGGTATCAAGCCTATGATGAAGGCCCCTGATGACAAAGTTACAGTATATTTTATCGTTAGTATTGTGGTGTTAATTGTGGTTTATTTCATAATTGGCGCTATAGTATCTGTTTTCTTACTTAGAGGCGCATTTATGTCGGGATTATAGCAAATTGGGATACTAAAACTGGCAGGATACTATCCTAAGGGTTAAAAGCTGTTGGGATAGTATCCTGTGCGTGAAAAGCCAGTAGGATAGTATCCCATCCGGAATGGTTTGGAAGAGGCATCTGTTCAAATTAATACTGAGTAGAACTTTTTTGTAAACTTTAAAGCTAAAATTATGATTAGAACAAAATTTATAAACCACAACCTCCGAAAGCTTCTGTTTGTAATTGTTGGTGTAATCTCTTTTACTCACTTATATGCACAAAGCACTCCCTATACATTAAAGGGCAGAAACATTTACAATCCTGAGTTATTAAAACCGAAAGACACTACTCTCAGGCCTGATTCGCTTGATGTGCAGTCACAGTTTAGTCGTGACTCTATTGAAGCCAGGGAAAAATTTATCCAGGATTCCATCGAAACAAGATTATTATTTATCCGGGATTCCATTGAGGCCAGGTTAAAATTCATCCGGGATTCCGTTGAGGCCAGGCAAAAGTTTATTAGAGATTCAATAATAAGAAGACAAAGAATAATTGATTCATTAACCTTTCTGAAAACTGAACTGCCTGCATTAATCGATGCATCACTTAGAACAGTTAAAGAACAGATTATTGTATATAATGACAAAATAAGGATTATCGGAGATTCAACGCTCAGTAATTATACATGCAGAATTCTTCCGTTTAACTTAGCCCTGCCATATGTGCCGTGGAAGGCCACATTAAACCTCTCAGACAAACCAATAAAATTTGATGTTGATACAATAAAACATAAGATAGTCTCCATGAAGACACCCTTTATTAATTGTTCCTTTATTTATGGAAAACATGATAACATATTAATAATAAAGGGGAAAGGCACCATATTAAATAAACGCTCAACTAAATTTTATAAGGCTCCCATAGATTCTGTATTTTATGACCGCCGCAGAATGGTGGTTAAAATAAAACGATACATTCAATTTTATAGTGTTACAAACAATTATCAAAGAGGTACTCCCTTGTTTCTTCACTTGTCGCAGGTAAAACAATTTGAATATAACGCAAATAAAGTACTCACCAAACAACGTGTAGTAAGTTTCTGTGATCGCTGGAGTGCACAGGATGAAAAGAAAGTGTGCAATATTCTCACTTATTCTTTAGCCTTACAAGGTAAAACATACATACTAACCCGGCGAAATGATCCTGTGAATGACTATTCCGACGGTTCTTTTGCCTTTGAATTTGATGCCGGGGACAACCTGAAAAGCGTATCTTTTAAGAACGTTAAAAATTCAGAAGACTGGAAATGTTTTATTGAAGTGAATGAAGCCGGGAATGTAAGCCGTTATGTCCACCAGAATAAAGGCATTGTACGACAGACGCTGCTTGTCAACTATTATCTGGACGATCCAAGAGCTAAGCATAAAGTAGAAACTGTAACTTGCACTTTTGAAGATGACGGAATCAGTTATTACCAGAAAAACAATACAACAGGTAAAACCCGCATCAGGAACAAAATGACCGGTGCATGGGGGCCGTGGCAATAGATACTTAAGAAGATGAAGGATACTATCCCATCAGAAATTTCTGATGGGATAGTATCC
>CBFCXR010000214.1:0-4445 GCA_965602045.1 uncultured Bacteroidales bacterium
CTTTTAGTCCGATATTTGGTTCAAGCCAGATTGAATTAGTCCAGGTTCTGGACAGGAAACCAAAAAAAATATATCATGACAGGTTTTGGGGTGATTTAGGTTTTATTCACTTATGTTTTGATATAACAGGAATAAGTCTGCTTCGTAAAGAATGTATAGATAAGGGATATCCATTTACTGTTGATACGGGTGACACTTTTGATATGGGTGAAGCATCCGGTGCATTTTCTTATACTGAAGATCCCGATGGCACATTAATTGAATTTGTAGAAACCCACAAAATACCAATCTTAAAAAAACTAGGATTATATCTTAATTTAAGAAATAGAAATCCTGAAAAATCTTTGCCCCGTTGGATACTGAAATCACTTTCCTTTAACAGGATAAAAAATATCAGAAAACGCAAAAGCAAGGTTTAAAAGTTCTCCGTTTATTCATTATTGCTGAAAAAAACCAGCCTTACCAACGAATATTTTTCCAGTTAATTTTGAAGGCTCTCCACTGAAATAAGCTCCTTTATTTAAAGATGAAGTAATTAGATATTTATTAATAGTATCTGCTATAAATGCCTTAACTTGAATAGGTTCACCAAAATTGTTTCCTTCAATTTTTAAGCTCAAAACCGGCTGGTCATTTAGCGGTTTTTGATCATCAACAAAGTTAGAATTAGTCAAATAGGAGATTGAATTAAAATACTTATCAACAGAAGCTGAATCAGCCATTAATCCATCAACCATCCATTTATCTCCCTCCTTAACCAATGTAAAGGAACTATCAGCCGGATATCTGAATGAAAGCCTGGTCCAATCACTTTTATTCGATCTTATTATTGAATTATTTCTAAAGTCATTTACATTTCTGTTAAAGGCCATACTTAAAAATCCATCAACTACATATACTATATTTTCATCAGCAAGTCTTACACAGGTGGACATCGTTCCCCGCTGGTTATAATTATACTGCATCTGGTTTTTAGGTTGCTTATATGAAAATTTGCCAATGTATAAGTCAGAAACTATTTTCTTTTGAGTTAGCACTTGTACTCTTGTTGATAAAGAATCATCCACTTCAAATTCCCTCCATCTGGATCTTTCTGTTGCTGCAATTCTCCTGGGTTTAAGTTCTAGCAAAGTGCTAAACATATTTTTTACGATATCATTATCCGCATTTAATAATTTTCCATGATAATCTATTTTCCATTGAGTCCCCTCCTTAATTATATTAATTGATTCTTCTTTATTTATTCTTGGATATATTACAACTGATGTAACTTTTGATGTATCGGCATCAAAAATATCTGCGCGAAATGATCTCTCGCCTTTTTTTGATTCAAAATAAAAAATAACTAAAACCAGTATGAGCAGAACAACAAATAATGCTAATAGTATCTTGATATTTATTTTCTTATACATAACCAGCCTCCATTCTTTTAATTCTTAAAGTTTGTTTTCGTTGAATTCTATATATTCCGTAAAAAATTATTAATAATAACGGAAGTAAAAAATTCAGGTATTTGAGAAAAGTAATTTTGCCATCTTCAAGTTCATCCAAAGGTCTTGATGTAGCTCCTTTTGTACGCAATTCTATTAATCCTGTATCATCTGATAACCAGTCAATGGAATTAGCCATCAGACTGATATTATCTGGATTGGTCTGGCCGCCTTGTCCTCCACCCATCGGAAAATCGCCGTCTCCAACAACAACCATGCGGGAATAAACGTTGCCAACAATATTTCCCTCTAATGCAGCAGCGACAGTAAGGCCGGATAATGGAAAATCACTTTCCGACCATTGTCTGCTTGCCAAATCATATATTGAATAGGATGTTTTAGTACCTGAATTTTCTGAAGTTTTCGCTAAAGGATAAAATCTCACGCTTGAGTCCCCTGCAAAATTCAAAGAGCTCGCGAATTCAAACATAACCTGCTCTAATCCTGAAGAAATAGGATGGTCTCCAAAGTTATTTATAACAGGAAAATAGAAAAACTGAACAGGCTGTATGCTAACATAATTGTCTCTTTGACTCTGAAGTGTAACTGTAGGACACTGAGCATCAACAATATAATTATTATTAATATCAATACCCTTCTCACTTAGCCATGTTTCCAATCCGGTATTGACAGGTTGCCCAAATTGTCTGTCTTCACTGGCACCTACCCTGTTAATTGCTAAAAATAATTTACTTCCTCTTCCCAGAAAAGCATCAAGCTGTTCAAAATGACTGCGGGGAAACGAATCTTTTGGAGCTATTATAGCCAAGGTCTGATATTTATCCAGTTCCGAAGTAGAGTCAGTTAATGTCACAGTCTCAACCCTGTATAAAACCTCCAATGAAGAAAGGGCATCCTGTAATTGCTGCAATCCCGGTTCACCATGGCCCTGTAAAATACCTACCAACGGTTTATCCAGTACTGCAAGCTTCTTTATTGATGTTGTCAGATTATATTCCATACCAATCGCAGATTCAATAACAGGTATTACTATTGTCTCCTCTCCCATCTGAATATATGCACCCATAAAGCCTTTCTGGAATTTTATCTCGTTTTTTTCTCTTGACGGAATATTTTGTGGCATAATACCGGCCTGAACAGCTTCCTGTTCAATTTCCTGTTCTTTCGTAGGATCAATGAACTCATAAACCAGCATCCCCTTTGCAACATTGGAATATTCAATAAGCATATCTTTATAGTCTCTTCTTAAAATATCAAAATCAGGAGGTAAATTTTTTGAAAAATATGCTGTTATCGTCACTGGTTGCTGCAAATTCTTCAGAATATCTTTTGTGGATTTACTTAATGTGTAACGATTATCCTCTGTAAAATCCAGACGAAAGAAAAACCGGTTAGATAATATATTTAAAAGGATAATTACACCTAAAATAAGTATGATAAAATATTTAATTGTTGTTTTCGATCTCATTGTATTACATATTATTAATTATCACTAACATTTCTCTTTGACAATACTATTTCTGAAAAGAATAATCCGGTAAAAATTACGGAAACGAAATATATTAAATCTCTTGTATCAATTACTCCGCGGGTAACAGAATTATAATGTGTATCCAGACTAAGGTAATTTAATATATTTCCTAATATTCCGGATAAATTTCTTGACAATAAGCTAAAAAGTAAATGAAAAAAAATCCCGATTAAAAGAGCCAGAAGAAATGCAACAATCTGATTATTTGTTATGCTACTGGTAAATACACCTATACTAATATAAGCTGCACTCATTAAGATCAAACCTAAATACCCGGTCAGCACAGCACCATGATCAACGGGCCCGATGCTTGCAATAGTAATATAATAAGGTACTGTTAGTAATAAAGATATTACTATAAGACATAAGGCTGAGAGATATTTTCCCGTTACCAGTTGCCAGTCTGAAACAGGTTTAGTAAGCACCATTTCCAGAGTGCCGGAATTTTTCTCTTCTGCAATTAACCGCATCGTTAATGCAGGGATAAAGAAAAACAAAGTCCAGTATGCGACACCAAAAAAAGACTGGAGACTGGCTTGTTTAACAAGAAACACATCCCTGCCATATAGCCAGGTAAAAAATCCGCTAAAGCCCAAAAAAGCAATAATCATTATATAGGCTAATAGCGAATCAAAAAAAGAATTCAGCTCCCGTTTACATACTATCCAAATTTGTCTCATAATATAGGAATGTTAAATGTTGAATGTTAAATGTTAAATTATTTTACTTATTACTTTGTGATGTTTTTACTATTGCTGTAAGTAAACTTATTATCTCATCAATATCAGATAGATATATTAAATAATCCTGATTGACTAATTTGCTTCTTTCAAGCAACCTTAACCAATATCTTGTTTCTCTAGCTTCTTTTGAAGCAATTGACATTTTTGATACAAATTCTTTTTTTGATTGCGCTGCTGTTGCTTCTTCTACATTTGCACCAATGCTTGTTGCACTCTTTAATAATTGCTTTGAAATTACGTATTCATTTTTAGTAATTAAATCTTTATAAAGGTCTATTATTGCTAAAGCAAATTCAAAACTTTTATTCAGAATTATATTATCTTTTGCCCTCAAAACTTAAAATTTAAAATTTAAAATTTAAAATTTTCTTTAGTTCATGGTTAGATCACGGAATACATCTTCAAGTTTAGTTTCAGTAGGTGTTAATTCAGTTAAAAACCATTTTTTATCTACACACAACCTAAATATATCTTTCCTTGAGGAACTGTCGGGTTTGCTCTGAACTTCAAATTGTCCGTCACCCTTTGAGATAATATCCACCAGGTGAACATTATCAATTCCCTGAAGTGATTTATAAATTTCATTAACATCACCCTCCTCTATTGTAACTTTAAGAATTTCCCGGTTCTTTGATTGTTTTCTCAAATCACGTGAAGTACCGTCTGCTACGATCTTCCCTTTATTTATTATTAGAATCCTGTCACAGGTTGCTTCTACTT
>CBFCXR010000215.1:0-4435 GCA_965602045.1 uncultured Bacteroidales bacterium
CTTCGTAAATCAAATATTTATCAGCATCGCCAAAATGTTTTTTTCCAAAATTATTCTGGTGAGTTACTGCAAATGCAAATATTATTTTTTCATCCATAATTGATAGTTTTAGTTACTCAATAGAATTTTTTCAATTGCTTGTAACTATATTTCTTTTGCAATTTCATATCCATCACTAATTGCATCCTGAACATTTCCGACTTTTTTGGCATCTCCAATGACGTAAACAGGCATTTTTCCCTTTAATTCATTTTCTAATGGATTATAGCTTTTCATACTTGTAGAAACGACAATAATATCAATATCATCAAAGGTAATATGTTCTCCATTTCTTTCAGCATAAACAGTTCTTCCTTCAATTTTTTTAATATAAGTATAGTCACTAAACACAGACTCTTTTTCTTTCATCATTTTAAGTGAAAGATTTTTGGATATCATTTCCATATCTTCGCCAAAATCTGTAGTCCGTTTTACAATTATCACTTTATTGTTTCTGGAAATTAATGCAGTAGCGATATCAACGCCAATAAGTCCACCACCAATGATTAATACTTTTTTATTAGATGGCAAGTTTTCTTCCAGCATAATATCAGCCCAATAAAATTTATCTAATCCCTGTATTGAAGGCACAGCAGGTTTAGAACCTGTTGCCAGAATAACGCCATCATATTTAGATATAATATCTGAGCTTGTTGCTTCTTTATTAATTATTTTTATTTTATTATTTTTTAATTCATCTATATAATAAGGTACTAAGCTTCCCATAGGTTTCTTATGAGGGGTAAGATGAGCCAGATTAAATTGTCCACCCAGCTTATTTTTCTCATACAGGTCAACTTCATGTCCTCTTTTTTTCAAAGTTATAGAAGCTTGTATTCCTGCCAGGCCACCACCAACCACGGCACATTTTTTAATTTTTTTCGCTGTCTTAACTGTTTCAGTCTCTTTTCCTACTTCCGGATTAACAATACATTTTAGTCCCTGTCCTGCTTTAACACCCCCCAAACATCCCTGGTCACAAGCTAAACAAGGTCTTATTGCTCCATACACTTCAGAAAAGTATTTACCGATAAAGTCAGGGTCTGCTAATAAAGCTCTTCCAATGGCTATATAATCTGCTGAATATTCATTTTTTATTTTTTCAATATCATCAAGTCTGTTTATTCGTCCTACAAATATTACAGGAATATTTATCTTCTCTTTTATTACTTTAGCCATTTCCCAGGTTTTTCCTTTTTTAATAAACATGTGCTGGAAATACCATGGTGGTGTTGAACATACACTTCCAGCAGAAACATGTATTGCCTGAACTCCTTTATTCTCAAGAATTTTTGAAAATCCTGTCATTTCCGGCAATTTTATTCCTGCAGGGATCATTTCATCACCGCTTATTCTGACAATTACAGGTATATTTATTGCATCTTTTACTGCTTTTAAAATCTCAAGAGGAAATTTTATCCTGTTTTCGAAATTTCCACCATACTCATCATTTCTGTCATTTACAAAAGGTGAAATAAACTGGGCAGGGAGATAACCATGACCAAACTGCAGTTCTATAATATCAAAACCTGCTTTTTCTGCTCTCATAGCTTCTTCCACAAATAAAGTAATTACCTTCTTCATATCATCTCTGTTCATTCTTTTTGGAGTAGCTCCTCCATTTTCACATGCTTTATCTGTGGATGAGATATAATAATTACCCGGTATTTTAGGATTAGCCATCCTTCCCGGATGATTGAGATGGGCAATAACTTTGGTTTCATACTTATGAATTGTATCTACTAATTTTTTTAATCCTTCTATTTTGTTATCATTATCAATACCCATTTGTGTCGGCAATTCCCTTAGACCTTTATCAAGATAAAAAGGTTCGGGAATTACAGCGCCTAAGTATTGAGCCCTTCTTTTATAAAAATCAAGATGGCTTTGGGTAACTATACCGCTTCCATCGCTATAACCTGTCTTAATAGGGGCAAAAATAAATTGGTTTTTTAAACATAACATATTATTTTTCTTACTTAAGTTAATTTTCATTTGCGATAATATCATTTGCTGAATTTTCTGATGTAATAATTTTTTCCATGAAAATTGCTCCTTCTAATTAGATTTTCTTCCAGTAATTCATGAACTAAATTAAATGAAGCATTATTCCTTTTTAAAAGTTCTTCAATAGCGTCTTCACGCATGGGATGAACAGCAGTAATACTCAGTATATCCTCTTTCAGGTTCCCTGTAGAAGAAAATGCATTTCCTTCATATCCGGTGAGGTATTCAACTGCTGCAAGTTTTTTAGAAAAAATATGATAGGCTTCATTTATTTTGCTTTCGTCAACAGGTATTGCAGTTTTAAAAGCAGGTGGCCTTGTAGGTATAGCTAAATAAGCGATATCCGGGCTTATGGTTTTAATATAATCAGCTAATTCAACAAACTCATTTGAAGTATCATTTACACCTTTAATCAGCATAGTTTCTGTAACCAGTTTTCCTTTGAAGTTTTTCTTAAAGGAACGGATACCATTTAAAATATCTTTTAATACCAATGATTTATATGGTTTATTTATCTTTCGCCATGTTACTTGATTTACGGTATCTATTTTTACGGAAACGTAGTCGGCTTTAAACAGTTTATTTTGTACATCCGGAAGGTTCATAAGCGATGCATTGGTAATAACTGCAACAGGTATATTTGTTGTTTTTAATTTTTCTATTAGCTCACCAAAGTGAATATCCAGTGTTGGCTCTCCATCGGGCACAAGAGTAATATAATCGGGATACTCTGAATTATCCTGTAAATTGCATAGTACGGTTTTCACTTCTTTTATTAATTCATCAGGCTTATAAAATTCCTGCCTTTTATCCTGCATTTTTACAGCTTTACCTATTTGGCAATAAATGCAGGAATATGTACATATTTTATGGGGAATATTATTTATCCCAAGGCTTTTGCCTAGTCTTCTTGATGGGATTGGCCCGAATACTTTCATATAATGTTTTTTAAATATTATTATACTCAGTATTTCTTTCTGCGTCTATAAGTAATGCCATTTCGTAAGGTATTCCAATTACAATTTCTTCATTATCTACTCCTCCAAATTCTCTGGACTCAGGACATCCAAAAGAAATGTTTATGTTTTCATCCTGGTAACTTCTTACAAAAACATTTCCACAGATTGAAAGTAATGAATAGGGTGAAATAACTGGTCGAATTTCCTTTTTGGCATAATCATGAATAATTTGCATAATGTTAGCAGGTTGTGTATATATTATAAAGACATCAGGCTGAACAAATTTTTCCATTTCTTCTGTAATACCTAATGTTATACTATAGGGCTCTTTCTTGAGTACAGGGATTTTCTGTAAGGATGATACAATAAAATTCAAAGGAATATGGGTTTTATCCGAAATAGTCTTTGCAAGTTTATCATCTTTCTTGTCGAATCCTACATTTCTTCTTGCCCCCGGGCAATCTAAATTAGTATTATTAATTTGAATAGGGACTTTGAATGAATAATTAACAGCTTCACAAAATTTCATAGACTTTTCAGGAATATTTATACAGGTTAATTCCGGTGAATTAATTTTTATGCCGGAACATTTATTGCCAAACCGTGCTTTTAATTTATCTATCATATTTGTCTATTTTAGAATGAATATATTTTTTCAAATCATCCATATGGAATCCATATTGCTTTCTCAGTCTCCCTAATCTTTCATCTGCAAATTCATTTGGTACATTTATCAAGGATGCTAATTCTGATACCGGAATATTGTATTTTTTTGCCACTTCGTTTAACGTCATCGAACCATATACTTCAATATCATACAATTGATGTCTTTTATTGTAACCTTCCTTGTGATTTTCTGATTGTATTTTCCTGGTTAAAGGAGCTATACCGTGAATAGTATCTGTTCGTCCTTGTTCTTCATCTATAGGTTTATATTTTAAGGAATCTTTATGATGTAATCCTTCATTGTATTTTCTATATTCATTTCTATGATAATGATGGGATACAGCAGTGTCAATTTCAGGTTTGACAAATAATGGCCCTATACACAAAATAGCAGATACAACAACAAAACTTATAGCTAATGAAATACCTACAGTTTTGTTTGATATCATTTTCCTGTAAATACATTGTATTATTTTCCAATGAAGAATAATATGGAGCAATAAAAGAAACAACAGGGTAAAACTGAAAATTAAATGAATGGTACCCCATTGATGCCTGTCAAGGCCCCAGAAATATAATTCCACATCTTTCCCGTAGATTTCATTTCTCTTAAATCCGGGAACAAGCATATATTTAATCATAAATCCGATGCCTGCAATTATCATCAAGACAAAAAACATAATGATATCAATACTTAAATTTAACTTGCTGTTATTAACTTTAATTCTCATAATTCAATCCCTTTTGATAATAGTTTTTAATAC
>CBFCXR010000216.1:0-4421 GCA_965602045.1 uncultured Bacteroidales bacterium
TGTGTTTTGTATGCAATCCCTTATTTGTACAGTTAATCTCTCCTGAACCTGCAATCTCCTTGCATATGCATCCACAACCCTGGCTATCTTACTCAAACCCGTAATATATCCGTCAGGAATATATGCTATATGAGCTTTACCAAAAAAGGGAATCATATGATGTTCACATAATGAGTAAATTTCTATATCTTTTACCAGTACCATTTGTTGATAATCTTCTTCAAACATTGATGAAAGAATAATATCATCAGGATTGATATTATAGCCTTGAGTAAGGTACTGAATGGATTTGGCAACTCTTAAAGGTGTTTTTGTTAATCCATCCCGGTTTGGATCTCTATCAATTTTATTAAGGATCTTCTTATATAATTCTGATAGTTCTTTCGTTTGCTTTCTATCGAATTTATCAATCCTTTCATAACCATTTTCAACTATTCCTTGATTTTTTTTATTATTTTCATCCATTGTAACTGAATTTTTATTTACCCTGGCAATTTTATTAACTGGTAATGATGCCTAAAAATATAATTTTATATAATTTTATTTAAATATATTCAAAGTTTTAAAGTTAATAACTTTTTAAGTTATGGTTATATCATATAAATATTATCTAAATTGAAAATATTAATTGTAGCATCATCAAATAAGGAAACCAAACAACTGGCTGATAAACTGGAGTTTATTCAAGCTATTAATCCAAATTATACTAGTTATAAATATGGCACATTATCAATTGATTTACTAGTTACTGGCATCGGAAGTATATTTACAACATACTATCTGACCAAAGCGTTGGATGCAAATAACTATGATTTGATTATAAATATCGGAATAGCCGGAAGCTTCGACTATTTTCTTGAGCAGGGATTTGTTGTTAATGTCGTTCAGGATCAATTTGCAGATCTTGGTGTGGAGGAAAATAATAACTTTTATACCTTAAGCGAAAAGGAATTAATGGATGAAAACATATATCCTTTTAGCAGAGAAATATTAAAAAATATGGGAAATTACGATATTGACGAGGTTGAATCATTGATACCCGTTAAAGCAATTACTGTAAATACAATGATTGGGGATCAAATAAATATTGAAAAGCTGAAAACGAAATTCAATCCTGAAATTATAACAACTGAAGGTGCTGCTTTTTTCTATGTATGTTTATTAGAAAAAATCCCGTTCCTCCAGATAAGGTCAATATCAAACTTTGTTGAGATACGCAAAGTTGAAAACTGGAATATTCCTTTAGCAATTAAAAATTTAACCGACTCCATTATAGAAATTTTTGAAGAGCTTAGAATTGATTGATATTACCAACTTTTTTGATTAATGTTACTCAATAATTCTAACCATTAATTAATATAGCCTAATCAACTATTCATCATGATAATAATTACAGGAGCAGCAGGATTTATTGGCAGCAATTTTATCAGCAAACTAAATAAGGAGGGAATAAAAGATATTGTTATTGTTGATGATTTTTCAAATAAATATAAAAACAGGAATATTGAAAATAAATCCTTTGTGGATAAGATTGAAAGGAATGATTTTTTTAACTGGATTGATAAAAACTGGCAACAAATAGATTTTATTGCTCATATCGGTGCCAGAACTAATACTGCAGAATCCGATAAAAGTGTATTCGACAAATTAAATCTGGGATATTCCAAATATGTTTGGAATTACTGCGTCAAATATAATATACCTTTGATTTATGCTTCATCAGCAGCTACTTATGGATTAGGTGAATTTGGATTTGATGATGACCATCAAATTGTTGAAAAACTAAAACCTTTAAATTTATATGGAGAATCGAAAAACAATTTTGATAAATGGGTATTAAAACAAAAAACAAATCCTCCGTTTTGGATAGGATTAAAATTCTTCAATGTTTATGGCCCGAATGAATATCATAAAAACAGGATGGCTTCAGTTGTTTACCATACTTACAACCAGATTAGAGAGACCGGTAAAATGAAATTATTTCGCTCACATAATAATAATTATAAAGATGGCGAACAACGAAGAGATTTTATTTATGTTAAAGATATTACAGACGTATTATATTTTTTCATGAATCATAAAAAAGATTCGGGAATATACAATTTGGGTACCGGACAGTCACGGACTTTTATCGATCTTGCTAATAATGCATTTCAAGCAACCGGAAAAAATGAAATAATAGAATTTATTGACACACCTGCAGATATTAGAGATAATTACCAGTATTTCACTGAAGCAAGGATGAATAAGCTAAGATCAATAGGATATTCAAATGAATTTACCCCTATTGAGTCAGGGATTGAAGAATATATTAAGGATTATCTTGTGAATACATTATATAACTAAGTGTATTGTATTAATATGATCATTTACTGATTATCAAAATATTACAACCTGCAGCATAACCTTAAAATATTTCAGTCTGAGGTTCTATCCTTTATTTATAACTTCAAGTATTTATTCATATATAACCAACTATCTGCAACAATACTAATATGTTTAAACTAAAATCGTACTATTTCTGATTTTAGGAAATCCACAATTATTTTATTAATATTGTGATTAAGTTTGTATTGGTTAAGGAATATAAAATGGAGAAAGCATACATTTATATTAAAAAAATACTGTTCATTGGAATTTGTATTATTTCGGGATATTTTCTGAACACCTATCTGTCTTTATTCTTAATTTTACCTGTTCTTTTGCTTGCCTTTTCCTTAGTTGACTCTAAAATAACAGGCAGGATACCGGAATACTTATTTAATTTTAGAAGAACTGAAGATTACTTTAAAAAAGGAGGCCTGAGAGACTTAATAAGGGTTCCGGTTATATTAGTAGCCTTCATTTTTAATATTATAGTGTGGATAACCTGGGGAATTTATCTGCTTTTTGAGCTATTCATAGATATTCTGTTTTTAGTAAAAATTATACTTTTCTGGATTTTTTATGCAATTATATGGTTTTTAAAACTTTATATTCCTCCTTTTATAATTCTCTATAAGTTAGTAATACATTATTTAATAAAATGGATTTGGTGGATTTATCAGATCTCCTTCAGGAATATTACTCTTAGTCTTAATAAAAATTACTATTTCATAGCTGCAAAAGGTATTATATTATCAATATTTACAATATTCATTTTTTATTACATTGGAATATTAGTTGAGATAAACGGACTTATATTTATTGGAATTATATTATCGTTACTGCCTATAACCTGGGTATTTGGAGAAATATCATTTACCATAAGTAAAAATCATCAGGAAAGTAAGAATATAAAGGAATTAAAAAATTATAATAATGGCCTTGAATCGGTACGAAGTATTTTATTTTATATAACAATAATTATTCTATTATTTATTATTCAGGTTGTTCTGAATTTACTCGGTTGGATTCCAAAATCAGGATTAAGTTTACTGGGAGCTACATTAAATATAAATACATTTATTTCCTTAATTCTTATTTTTCTGGCTGTAATAACAATATTTGGAGTTTTGATCATTCCTACCTTCAGACTGTTTAATATTTTCAGGGAGGTATCTGTTAAAGACTCGATTTCTTTTCTTGGAGTGATATATAGAAAAGGTTTGCAGTATGTACTTTTATTAATTCCCTCATCCTTTTTCAGTTCATTGTTAATAATTATACCTACAATTATCTTATTGATTGCCCTAAAATTTAGTCTTTATATTAAGGATGGTGTTATAGATGCTAAAATTAATGACCTGTCAAATGATAAGATTGAAGCTGAAACAGAAATTGAAGAGTATAAACTCCGTAAAAGAATTGATAACTTAAGATTTTATAAACAGTATCCCGGAAATATTTTTAGGGAAACAGCAGGCATAAGTAATATTGGGTATAAAATCAGAAACAAAAGGGACGAGCTTACAGATGAGGAAGCTGAATTAAAGTTAATCGAAAATGAGACCACAGTTCAAACCGAACAGATAGAAAATCAAATAAATGATGAACTTGTTAGAAATGAAAATAGCTTATTAGTAGAAGATTTAAGAAACCAGAAATTAATTCTTGAAAGAAATTTTGAAGAAATTAGAATTTCGAAGGAGACTAAAAATCAAAAGCTAATAATAGATATAGAGGGGCTGGAGAATTATAAAACACAATTGGCTTTTGCCTTATTATTTGCAGGTATTTGGATATCAATATTCTGCGGATTAGTATTGGCATTTGTTTTTGCCTATCTGGCCAATGCTTTCTATGAGATATACCTTTTCAGAAATGACAATACACCAAGTTATTGGAAAATAATTATAAACGAAGAAAAAGAAAAAAATAGTAATCAACCGTTATTAGGTTTTACATTGCTGGTTATTACAATAATTCTGGCGTACTATTTTTTATTTATTATAGAAATTTCAAATATACATCAGTTATTTAATTTCTTTAATGAGTTTAGT
>CBFCXR010000217.1:0-4387 GCA_965602045.1 uncultured Bacteroidales bacterium
TTATGATTCTCCAACCGGATTTTTATAAAAGTCGTTTATTTTGCGAATGTCCCTAGGTAAATTCAGCGTCAAGGATAGATTCGATCTGCTCTTTATTTTGAATGCTACTGGTGGCTTTAACAATTTTACCGTTTTTGTAATAAACTGTAAATGGCAGGCCCATAAAGTTACCACATTCCGGGGCATAGCGAATAACCTGGGCTGCAGGGCCATCAAAGTCCATATCTGCAAATTTAACATGTAAATACTCTTTCTCTAATAATTCCAAAGTATTATAAACAGGAATGCACATAGGGCCCATGCGTCCACAGCAAATCATTACGTTATTATTTTCTTTAATAAACTTATCATGTTCATCAATTGATTCTATATGTCTGAGATTTGTATTTAACATTTTTTAAAGTAAAATTATTATATAAGCTTTGAATTTAAAAATAACAAATGTTAATTCTTTTTATTTATTTTAGCAGCTGATTTCTTCAAATTGTCAAAATATATTGCAAAGGGTCTGTAGGCAAGGTGTGACCATTTTGAGAATGGTACTTCTATCATTAACATTGGAACGACAATCATTAAGTGAGCTACATACATATAATATGTAAGTAACACAGGTAATTGACTAACTCTGAATATATGCATCAGGATTCCTGAAATTGCTGCCAATAATAACAGTATTACAAAAGTCCAGTCAGTAACATGAGAATATTTAGTATTTTCTTTGTCTTTTTTATATCTGTGAACAATAAAATAAATAGTGCCAAATATCAGTCCAAAAGTAGCATAATAGCCTAATAATCTCTGGGGATGCCACCATGGATGAATTTCATCAGTCTGGAACCAGCCTAAAAAACCAACTATCATTATAAATAACACAACATAACCAGACATAAGGAGCCAATGCATTATCCAGTAGTTGTATTCTCCTTTAAGAATATTTTTCCAGAATCTATTAACTTTTGTTTCGCAATCAGAGAACCTCCATTGAGAAGCAAAATGAAATATAAGTGCCCAAAATTCAGTAAAATACAGTTTTAGTGGTATTTTAGTATTCTTATCTTTTACAATTATATTCAGATACATATTGAATATAAAAGAAATAAGTAATCCTGCGAGCAAACCGGCCATAATCCAGTCACCAATTTCTACTATTTGCCATGGTGCGAGTCCACTTAGTAAAACTTTATCAGTACTTGTAGGAATACCATTTAGCAAAGCAAAAAGGAAGAAAACAAGTCCTGCAAGCAGAAATATTGCCCCAAATTCCCAGGTTTTAGAGGTATAAAACTTTCTTGATAGTCCTGTCCAGTCATAAATTGAGACAAGATAACGCCTCAGAGACATCATTAGTTCTCCTGGATTTGCTTCACGCGGGCATGTTGTGCTACATTCTCCACAGTAATAACACAACCATGGATACAATGAAGTTTTTATTTTATCTTCCAGTCCTAAAACACTTGCCCTTATCATTTTTCTTGGAAATGAATTATCTTCATCTGAAAGGGGGCATATTGCCGTGCAATTTCCACAGTTATAGCATGCATTAATATCTACTGCTCCAAATTTTGATAACTCAGCTGAGAATTCCGGATTTATTTTGAACATTACATATCATTTTAGTTCATAAAAATAATACTCATCCTTATCATCCATTTCGCCGGGATTAATATACCCATATTTTACAAGCGTCATTAGATTATACGTAACCACAGGTAAAGAAAGATTTACATCTTTAGCAATCTGAGGAATATTTTTTTGTTCTGTTTCAAGTGTTTTTAAAATACTTTTCCATATTTCCGGTAGTTCTTTCATTTTTTCTTCAGATTTTTCTGTGATATCTTCCTCATCTGAAGGTTTAGCAGGTTTTTCCTTTTTTTCTTTTATGGTTATTTCTTTAGTCATCATATCAATCATTGATTCTACTTCTTCATTTGTATAACCGGTCAAATCAATTGCATCAACAGGACAAACCGAAACACATATACCGCCACCTTTACATGCAACCTGATTTACAGTTGCCACCTCTTTCCCCTTATATTCTTTCTTAATAATAGCACCATAGTCACATACTTCGGAACATTTGTTGCACCATGCACAGGCATCTTTGTCAACTTTTGCCACAATTGGTTCAAGTTCTATTTCTCCTTTGCATAATAAAGAATAGGCTTTAGCAGATGCTGAAAGAGAAGATTTCACTGATTCAGTTATATTTTTCGGGCCCTGACAGGTTCCGGCAATATATATTCCATCAATAACAGTTTCAACAGGTCTCAGCTTTGGATGAACTTCATTATAAAATTTATCACGCCCAATAGGTGCTTTTACAATATTTGCTATTTTAGCATTATCATTTCTTGGGATCATACCTGTGACAAGCACAATTAAATCAGGATTCATCTCAATTTCGTCCCTTTCCGAAAGTATGTCTTTAATTTTTACAATTGTATTTTCTCCGTTTTTTTCAACAATTGGTGGCTCCTGAGCATCATATTTAAGGAATATATCACCTTGCCTGCATGCCTCATCATATAATAATTCCTGTTTACCATATGTTCGGATATCTCTGAACAAGTGAAAGCTTTTAATATTCTGAAATTTCTTTTTAATAGTAAGAGATGTATGAATTGCCGCTGTACAGCAAAAGCGTGAACAATATTTATTTTCTCCTTCAACCTGCCGGCTTCCTATACAATAAATAAATGCGACATTTTTAATATCATTTCCTTCATATATTAATTTATCGTTTTTATTTAATTCAATAATCCTTTTAAACTGCTGAAGTGTTATTACATTATTAATTTTTTTATAACCATATTCATTTTCTTCGGGTTCATAAGGATCGAAACCTGTACAAAGAATTACAGCTCCTATTTTAAGGTTAAGTATTTCGGCTTTCTGGTTCAGATCAATACAATCCTTGTAAGTTTTAAGGAAGTCTTTTTCGGGTTTAAATGAGTCTTTATCAACTACAGGAATATCAGGAAAAGCATCCTCATAATCTTTATAAATGGCTTTTCTTTTTGTAAGGCCAAAATTAAATTCATCATGAACTTCATCAGTACATTTATTAATTGCTTCTGTTAATTTGTCTTTATCACAGTTTGGAATTATATATCTTGGATTTACTTTTATTTTCACATTAAGGTTACCAACACTGTCTGCAATAGATTCCAGTTCCGCCCCGGTAAAGAGGGTAATTTTCTCTCTTTTCTTAATTTCTTTATAGAGCTTATTTATTATTTCTTTTCCTTTTTCATTAGTATAAAACAAGTCACCTATCTGAGTTGTTCTTCCACCGACAAAATGGCTTTTTTCTATCAAAAAAACTTCTGTTCCCATATCTGCAAGTTCTATTGCTGCTCTCATTCCTGAAACTCCGGCTCCTATGACTAATACTGAATTTATTGCCGAAATTTTAATTGATGCTATAGCTTCAGAGTATCTTACCTTTCCTATTGCTGCTCTTAATAATCGTATTGCTTTTTCTGTAGCTTCTTCAGGTTTATCACTATGAGCCCATGAACATTGTTCACGTATATTACATTGAATATAGTTATATGGATTTAATCCTGATCTTTCGGCCACATTCCTGAATGTATATAAATGAAGTTTTGGTGAGCAGGAGGCTACAACAAGGGCATTAAGATCTTTTGATTTTATATCCTCACTCATTTCTTTTTGTGCCGAATCAGAACATGTAAACATCAGGGTTTTAGCAATAATTACTCCTTGTTCATCTTTCACTGCTTCCCTTACATGATCAACATTCACATAATCTGAGATATTACCACCACAATGGCAGATGTATACACCGATCTTATCTTTCATAAAAGGATATTATTATTAATATGTACATATAAATTCCAAAACTCAAATATCAAATCACAAATAAATTCCTTATATAGCTTGCTGCTTCAGCCGAAGCATTTCCTGCAGAGAGTATAGAATCAGGAATATCCAGTGGGCCCGAAGCGGCTCCGGCAATAAATACTCCTTCTATACTTGTTTTTGCAGGACTTAAAAGTTCGTCAATTTGTTTTATATAGTTTAAATTATCCAGTTCCAGTTTTTTGTTTATAAACAGTGAAGTTATCTCACTATTTGGGAGTATTCCAACTGACAGAACTACAAGGTCATGTTCAGCTTCTTTTACTTTACCATTTTCAATGTCTTCATATCTAAGGATAAGATTTCCGCTTTCATCATCTTTTTCATTAATTTTTGCAACTTTCCCTTTAATAAACTGTACACCCATAGCTTTCGCCTGTTCGTAAAATTCATCAAATCCTTTACCAAAAGCTCTTATATCTATATAATATATGGCTATATCAGCCAAAGGCAATGCGCCCATCAGCAATTGTGCCTGTTTAATTGAATACATACAACATAT
>CBFCXR010000218.1:0-4381 GCA_965602045.1 uncultured Bacteroidales bacterium
TAACGAATATCGATTAACGATTTATGATTTTAGAAGTTAATAATAACCAATAGTTTATATTTTAGCGTATCTAACTATTTGGGATATACAATTCTTGCGTGATAAATATTAACCAGCTTCTTTTTAAACACTTCTTTAATAGTAGAAATATCCTTAAATGTAATATTAGCATTATTAAACTGTTCGTTCATCTGCTGAGTATCGATTATATTATCTACAAGCTTATCCAAAGTTTTTTCGCTAATAGATTTAATGCTTCTGGAAGCTGCCTCTACAGCATCAGCCATCATTAATACGGCAGTTTCTTTTGAAAATGGCCTTGGCCCCGGATATGAAAATTTTTCAACGTCAACTACCTCGTCAGGATATTTTTTTACATATGAGCGATAAAAATACTGAACTGCTGTTGTTCCGTGATGAGTTCTTATAAAATCTATAATAGCCTGAGGTAAAATGTTTTTCCTTGCTTTCTCTACTCCCTTCTCAACATGACTAATAATTATATCGGCACTTTCCTTAAATTCAAGACTATCATGAGGATTAACATCCGAGGTTTGATTCTCAATATAGTATATAGGATCATCCAACTTCCCTATATCATGATATAAAGCACCTGTTCTCACCAGAAGAGGATTACCCCCTATTTTAATTATTGCTTCCTCTGATAAATTAGCAACCTGCAGAGAATGTTGAAAAGTCGCCGGAGCAGACTCTGCTAATTTTCTTAATAAAGGCTGATTGGTATCAGATAATTCAAATAAAGTTGCGTCAGACAGAAAACCAAAAATTTTCTCAAAGACATAAATCAGAGGATAGGCAATAAGTAATAACATTCCATTTATGCCAAACATAACAAAAGTATTCCATTCTTCATTTTTTATATTCGGTATATTGCCCTCCTGCACAATTGTTATACCTAAATAAAGTGAACAATATGTAATAAATACCAATAATGCAGATATTATCAGTTTTGACCTGCGGTAAAGGTTTGTCAGGCTGAAAACTGCAACCATGCCGGCAATAGCATTTAGAAAAACAAACTCAAAACTGTTTGGAGCAAAAAATCCAACTAGTAATACTGCCATGAAATGAATAAATAATGCTAATCGTTCATCATAAAAAGTTCTGAGAATAATTGGCAGAATGACAAACGGTATAACATATATATTTACTCTTTCCATTCTAACCGTAAAACTTGCTATCAATACTATTATCAGAAAAAGCAACAGTATGAATCCGGTTTTTACACTATCACTTAAAACCTCTCTCCTGAAATTGTACAAAAACAAGAACATAACCAGCATTAAAACAAAAACCAGAATAAACTTGCCCAGTTTGACTATTTGACTTGCTACAAAACCCACCTGCTGTTCATACTCTGTTTTTAATGATTCTAATATCCCGAATTTTTCATTCGTTACAATTTCTCCATTTGAAATTATCAACTGGCCTCTTTGTATCATTCCATAAGTGAGTGAAACTTCACCGACCATTTCTTTTTTTATTCGCTGCGATTTATTTTCATCATAAATAATATTCACTTCAATAAAAGCACTTAGATCAAACGTCCTGAAAAAATCACGGTATCTTTTAATATAATAAGTGCTGTTTTTAGATAGATTATCATTAAGTGCCGTTTTTAAATATTCATAAGCTGACTTTGACGTAAAAATCTCAACAACTTCCGATTCTTCCGCTATATTTCCTTTAATAATTAATACTGATGCTATTTCACTTTCCAGTTCATCTTCCAAATCTCCTATCTCAATAATACCTTGTAAATAAATCTTCTGTAATTGACCGGAAATATAATCACTGTAATCTTCTCCTAATTTCCGCAAAGATTTGTACCTGGCATTATCAATATAAATTTTTTCGTTCTCGATTTTAAATTCTTTAAGAGAATACTCAGTCCATTTCCTTTCAAAGGTATTTTTAAACTTATCTAATTGATCAGTAATTATTAACTCATCAAAAACAAAGTAAGGTTTAAAAAATCTTAGAACAGAATCTCTTTCTTTAGACAATACAGATTCTGCTTTGTAAATAGGAAAATCAAACGGAGCCTTTAAATCTTTATGTCTCCAAATCTCCATTTTCTGAAATTCATACCTGAACTTCCCTTGCCTTGGAAATAAATAGACTATTATTAAAGTACTAACAATAAAAAGGATACTTACATTAATTAACCTTATATTTTTTCTCACATAAGTAAAAAACTTGTTCATTGAAAAAGTATTTAATTAAAAATAAACTATCATTGTTTTATCTCAACTCCAAATAATCTTTCTCTTCAATTTTAACCGGGAAAAAGAATATACTATACAAAATAAACAAAAATTTAAGCTTATTTTCCTAATAAACATTAAATAATTCTTTAAGTTCATCATTTTAATATTTGCAAAGATTCCAATTTGGTAGTAATTCCCCTTTTCGTGTTTAAAATCATTTTTTAAATTTGTTCGTTATACAATTTGTTTAAAATGAAAAATATATATTCCTTTCTTTCCTGCTGCATAATTTGTATTGTATTACTTGGTTTTCGGATACTACCACCAGATTATAAATCAAAAATCCCTCTAAAAATAACTACCTGGGATGCACTAGGTTATTATATGTACTTACCGGGAATTTTCATATATCACGATGTTACTAAATTAGACTGGTTTTTCGATATTGACAGTGAATATTATTTATCCGGAGGCACATATTATCAGATCCGCAAACATAAAAACGGGAATTATGTATTCAAGTATTTAGGGGGAGTTTCAATTTTACAGAGTCCGTTTTTCTTTTCAGGACACTGGGTAGCTAAACATACAAAATTCGAAGCCGATGGATTTTCGCCTCCCTACCAATATGCAATAGCTTTAAGTGTTTTATTCTACTGCATATTATCTATTTTCCTGTTGCGAAAAATATTGCTGAATTATTTTAACGATATCACTTCAGCTCTAACATTATTGTTTTTAACATTGGCAACAAATTTTGTTCACTATGTAGCGGCAGACTGCGGATTAAGTCATGGATTTATTTTCCCGTTATATGTTTTGGTTCTGTATTTTACTTTTAAATGGCATAAGAGTCCGGGTATTTTGTGGGCCTCGCTGATCGGTTTAGTAATCGGACTTGCAACTATCAGCAGGCCAACAGAAGCTATAATGTTGTTCATCCCGTTGTTTTGGAGCACACAGACCAAAGAACAGTCAAAGATAAAATGGGCTTTAGTGAAAAAATATAAAAACCATATTTTTTACACGATATTATTTGGTTTTATAGGAATATTGCCACAGCTGATTTATTGGAAAATAGCATCAGGTTCGTTTATATATGATGTTGGCAGCAAATGGGATTTTTTAACTCCCCATCTGCGGGTGCTTTTTGGCTGGGAAAAAGGATGGTTCATATATACACCAATTACTGTATTCTTTATTATCGGTTTATTTTTTACAGGGAAATACCCATTTAAAAAATCTGTAATTATATTTTGCCTGTTAAATATTTATATAATTATTTCCTGGCATAAATGGAGGTATGGAGGCAGTTATTCCTGCAGAGCACTGATGCAAAGTTATCCTGTTTTTGCATTGCCTTTTGCTGCTTTTATACATCATATAAAACTTAAAAAATGGCGTTTTTTATTTTATGCTCTGGGCTTTTATTTAGTGTTTGTTAACCTCTTTCAAACCAGACAAGTCAGTAAAAAGATCCTGCATTATGATCATATGAACAGAAAATACTATGGCAGGATATATCTGAATCCTAATCCTTCACCGCTCGACATGAGCCTGCTTGATACAGATGAAGTATTAAAAAAAGACATCTTATATAAAAAAGAGATTATTGCAGTTATTGACAGTAGCATTGTTATAAAAAAATCACCTGACTCATCTGCATTTTTGATTAATACAAATGTCAAACAAGTTGTATTTAATGATATTCAATTAGATTCATGGATAAAGGTAGAATCAAAAATCCAGGTTAGTAAAGGAATATGGGAAAGTTATTTAAATTCATATTTGCAAATCGGTGATTCTTTGAAACATAACAAAATCAGGTTACACAGCCCTATAAGTAAATATGGTGAAATTAATGATTATACCTATTATGTAAAAATACCTGAAAATTTCAAAGAAGGTTCTTTTAAAATATTTATCAGTTCTTCCGGTATATTTGAGGGCGTTGTAGAGTATTTAAAAATTACATACCTGAGTAAAAGGATCTAGCTTCTCGCTTCTCGTCACTCGTTTCTCGTCACTCGCGGCTTGCATTTCGTAATTCGTTTTTCGTTGCTCGCGATTCCTAACTCGTCCTCCATAAGGTACAAACTCATCACTAACATTACCTTGTATAAATTGAAAATTCACTTTGAATAGTTGCA
>CBFCXR010000219.1:0-4381 GCA_965602045.1 uncultured Bacteroidales bacterium
AAATTTACACCCGACTAAAAAATTATAATATGATAGAAAAGGAATAGAATTAATCTGCAGACTATTATGCAACAAATAATAAATATTCTGTTATGTATGTCAACTGTAATTTTCTCATGCGGGCAAACAAAAAATTCACCCGGCGAAATAGACAATAATCTTTCAAGACTGCCAACTGCAGAACTAATAAACACCGAAGGAAATACTATTGATACAAGGTTTAATTTACCTGATGGTTACAGCAGAATAGAAGCAGATGAAAACTCATTTCAGGCATACTTTAGACGCATGCCATTAAAACCACATGATTCACAGGTTATGCTTTACAATGGCAATCCTAAAGCTAATCAGTCTGCCCACTCTGCAGTAGTTGATATGGATGTAGGGAAATATAATTTGCAGCAGTGTGCCGATGCTATTATGCGTTTAAGAGCCGAATACTTGTACAGGAATAAGAAATATGACAGGATACACTTTAATTTCACAAATGGATTCAGGGTTGACTATTCAAAGTGGATGGCAGGAAATCGCATAATTGTGAAAGGTAACAAGTCGTATTGGATACAATCAGCTAAAGTCTCAAATACATATAATGATTTTAAAAATTATATGAAAATCATTTTCACTTATGCCGGCTCACTTTCATTATCAAAAGAATTAGTAAAGGCTGATTACAATGATATGGAAATCGGCGATATTTTAATTCAGGGCGGTTCACCGGGACATGCGGCAATTGTCGTGGATATGGCAAATAATAGAAACTCTGGCAAAAAAATATATTTACTGGCACAGAGTTATATGCCAGCACAGGAAATTCATGTGCTGAAAAATCCGGAAAATACTGATAGTCCCTGGTATGAATTGGATATAAACGATAAAGTTATTCAAACACCTGAGTGGACTTTTAATACAGTTGATCTGAAAAGGTTTGTGGAAGAATGAAGTTAAAAACTTCGTTTTATTTGTCAGCTTAGGTTGCAAACTTAAGCCAGAGATGGGTAGCACGCTATACAGATAGGCTTTTGCAAAAAGCCCCTCCTTTGTTATCCTGAGTAAAACTATGTATCTCCAGCGTCTTAGTTTTGAGATTCTTCACTATCGTTCAGAATGGCAAAGATGTAAGACGCCCTAAGAAGCAGATTATATCAAATTAAACCCGGACTTCAAAAAAGCGAAAGCTGCTTTTCTTTTATGATCTCCTTCTTTTTAGGTTCTTTAGTGACTTTATCTATTAA
Source organism: uncultured Bacteroidales bacterium (assembly GCA_965602045.1). Lineage (GTDB taxonomy): Bacteria > Bacteroidota > Bacteroidia > Bacteroidales > UBA10428. The sequence continues at coordinate 1,236 of CBFCXR010000219.1, forward strand.
TTCTGCTCCAATTTCACTGATAAACCTTGACGGTTCCATTATTTCGTTACGTCCATAAAAATTACGGTTATTAACATGAGTAATATTCACTTCATCCTTCGCCCGTGTTAAAGCTACATAGAATAACCGGCGCTCTTCTTCAATGTCAGTTCCTTTGCTATTAATTGGAGTAATATTCTCTTCAGCTCCTGCTATAAATACAACAGGAAATTCCAGTCCTTTTGCCGCATGAAAAGTGAGAAGATGAACACGCTCTGATCTTAAGCGGCCAATATCCGAATAACTGCTTAATGTCAATTTTTGCAGAAACTTCTCCCCGGAATCATCACTTTCCCCGGCCAGGCTAACTATAGCTTCTTTCTTAAGAAGCTGCATATCATTCAATATATTGTCAGGTAAAATGTATTCACAAATCGAATTAATAATTTTTGACAGTTTCTCTGTTTGATAAGTATTCTTAAGTGATTTATAGAATATTTGCCAATCCTTAAACTGCTTCTCATTTTGTTCATCCGGCAACTTGTATGAACTTTGGGACCAGTCTGTTTTTTCAGAATAAAGATTTCGGATTAAGACATCAGAATCAGCAAGTTCCCATCCAAATCCCGTTACCAGCAGGTTTTTTAATGATACGTAATCATAAGGATTAATTAACAGCCGGAGAGCACAGGATATTAGACTAAAAGGAGGTTCTGCAAGATAGGAAGAGCCATCGCCATAATGTACAGGAATTCCTGATTTTTTCAATTCTCTTAGTAACTCTTTTCCAACTGAATGTGTACGAAATAAGACTGCAATATCTGAAAAAGAGTAGTTGGCAGAGCAGGAGGGAACACCAACTGACAAATTCTCAGTTCCTCCCACATACCTGTCAATTTCGTTTAGAATATGTTTCGATTCAAATAATGTATTCTCAGCATTAAAGACTTTTATCTTTTTCCAGTTATTTTTATCAGTAATAAGGTCCAAATTGCTTTTTATTGAATTATTCCTGATAATATTTAGAGCAGCTTTCAATATTATTTCAGAAGATCTGTAATTATTAACAAGATTAATCTCATTAGCATTAAATTCTTCCCTAAACCTGAAGAATAAATTCACATCAGATCCTCTAAAGCCATAAATAGCCTGGTCAGGATCACCAATGGCAAGTATATCTTTATCCCTGGCAAATAACTTAATAAACTGATATTGTAGTGGATTTATATCCTGAAATTCATCAATTGCTATTGCTTTATACTGTTTCTGAATTTCCATTAAAAATTCCGGTTCATCGCTGAATAATTTTACAGCCTGGGATATTATATCAGCCAAATCTATCGAATTAAGCTTTTTATTATAGTCTCTGTATAATTCTGCAACATCAATAATATCTTCATAATCAGAGATATCTCCCTGCTCGAAATAGCTTGATAATGAGTTCGATAGCTTCTTAATTTCAGTATTTTTAAGATTAGGGTAAAGGATATTAAGAATAATTGCACGTCCTTCATTATCATATATTGTATTTAAATCAGGATTCCGTTCTTTAAGTATACGATAACATAATGAATGAAAAGTACCTATTGTTATTCTCCGGGACTTCTCACCAAGGATATTTTTTAATCTTTCCTGCATTTCATCTGCTGCCTTATTTGTAAATGTTACTGCAACAACTTCTTCGGGATTTATGCTATTACTTTCTATCTGGTTTACTATCCATGCAATGAGAGTTCCTGTCTTACCTGTCCCCGGACCGGCTTTAACAAGTAACGCACCTGATGTAAATTTCCTGACAGATTCCTGTTCCTGGTTTAGCTTATAAGATGATGGGATTTTTTCCGGCGCATCTTTTATGTCAGTTTTAACTTCAGACTGTGTTATTTCTCTTTTAGTCATTTTATCAGCCTCAAAACCAAAAAGATTAGACTGACCCTGTAACGAAGCTAACTCACCATTATTAAAAATTTTTATAGTACCAAATTCCCCGTCGTATCCAGGTATTGGATTGACTTCGCTTTCACGCATCCTTCTGATTGCTTCTGATAATACAAAACCGCATTTCTTGTGAATATCTTCAACAGGCACTTCTCTTATAAATGAAAATTCATTACCAAAATCTGAAATAATATGCTGATATGCCAGTTCAACAGTTTTGCTGGTCGGCCCGGAGCCTTTTATTTCAGAGATTATTTCAGGCAATGGTATTAAATATTGAAAACCGGGTGAATCTGCGGGTTGCACTGCCTTCTTACGGTCAGCGAGTCTTTCCACCCTGTGCAGAACACCTACAGTAAGGGGCTTTTTACATTTCGGACATATATTATTATACTGCAGTGAAGTTTCAGGTTCAAAGACTATTCCGCACTTTCTGTGCCCGTCAAGATGATATTTTCCTTCTTCAGGAAATAATTCGTAAGTACCAAGAAATCCCTTTTTAGTCTTTAATGCTTTAAACATTTCGTAATAACTCATTTCTGTGTCAAAGATATTCACTTCCCTGCCAAGCTTCTTTGGAGAGTGGGCATCAGAGTTTGACACTAATGAGTAACGGTCCAATTCACTGAGCCTCCAGTTCATTGCCGGATCGGATGATAATCCCGTCTCCAGGGCAAAAATATAATCTGACAGGTCCCGGTAACATTCTTCAATGCTATCATAACCTGCCTTGGAACCAAGGGTTGAGAACCATGGTGTCCATACATGAGCGGGAATAAGAAATGTATCTTCCGAAATACTCAGGATAATTTCAAGTAAATCTCTTGAAGGTAATCCTAAGATAGGCCTGCCGTCTGAGTGTATATTTCCTATTGCAGAAAGTCTTGCATTAATTTTATTCACTGATTCCAAATCAGGCGCAAAAACCAGATTGTGATTTTTTCTGACCTTATTTTCAAATTTGTATATAGAACTGATCTCAGAACTAAGGCAGAAGCGAACATCTGTATCCATGGGTTTAACACCCGGCAAAGCCAGAGACCTCGGCGGCTCTTTCAGTTTAAACAGCCCTGTGCCATCAGGGACCAGCTTCTCTTTTATTTCGTTAAACCATTCAGGATGAGTGAAATCCCCGGTACCAACAATATTAATACCTTTTATTTGAGCCCACTGATAAATTGTGTTAAGGTTAAGTTCCCTGCTGGTTGCGCGTGAATAACGGGAATGAA
>CBFCXR010000220.1:0-4360 GCA_965602045.1 uncultured Bacteroidales bacterium
CCAGTTACCAGTTGGGAACTGGTATGATGTGATAGGTGAAGCTACCATTGCCGATTATCCGCACTTTTTTATTATGCAAAGTAATACAACGGTATGTGTTGTGAACCATCAACTTAGTTGTCCTAATTCCGCCAATTACTTCGCATAATATTTTCTCTCATTTAGAAAGGTTTTTCAGCATTACCATTATTTCATTATTTCCCTTCCAGACTGGTATATTATCAGCAGTTATGTTTTTATACGCGTTTTTTATCGCTTCAAACGTAAATTTGGGATTCATCCGAGCGTATATTTCTGTTGTCAATACCGATTTGTGACCCAGGAAGTCTCTAATATGTATCAATTCAACCTTTGATTCCAATAAAAACATAGCCTTGGTATGCCTTATGGCATGGCAACTCAAATGATCAGGTACTAAAGAGGGGTTTTTCTTGTTAGCCATCTTTACATATTTAACCAGTATATTGTTAATCCCATTACGTGTCATCTTCTGCCCCTGATAATTTGGGAACAAGGGTTTTTGCGCATTTTCCCTGTTAAAAAGACCACTTTGGATCATGTATTGTCTGAGCAGTTCTACCTGTTTATCAGGAAGAGGTATTGATCTGTATTTATTGCCTTTCCCATGCAGGATAACCCTATATGGTTTGTTTGTGATGAATAGGGAAGTAGGTGTCAGATCAATAATTTCCTGAACCCTTGCTGCACTTTCATACATCAAGGACAACAGAGCAAGATCCCGGAGCCCTTTGGCTTTTTGAGTGTCTGGTTGTTGCAACAATAGTTTCATACCGTCAATATTTAGATAATTCAAAACTTTGCTTTCTGTTTTTTTAGCAGGAATGGATAGTATTTGATGACAGTCAAATAAATGGTTTGGATTCATATATTCAGCATATTTAATGAAGGAAGATATGGCTGCTAATCGCTGATTTCGGGTAGCCTCACCACAGCCTCTTTCATTCTGAAGCCAATCAAGGAATCCCACAACCAAATCCTTTTTAATATGAGTGAATGACAACCTGGTAACAGGTACGTTCCTGTTCTCATGCATATATTTGATGAAGAGGATAAACGTATAGCTGTATGATTTTATCGTATTCGCACTAACTCCTTTTTCATGAGGCAGGTAGTTGTTCAGAAAGCCGGACAGTAGCCGGGCAAAATCGTTTACTTGTTTCATGGCTGTCTTTAATTTGTGGCCGGAATATCCGGGAGAATACCTACATACAATCCGTCGGTATCTCTCAGCAGTTCCGGATACATTTGCGAGGTCAGTCTTATATATTGTTCGGTGGATTCCAGCGACTGATGCCCGAGATAAGTCGAAAGGTAGGGCCATGAACAATACAGGTCCACACCTTCATCGGAAAGCTTTAGAAAAGAATGACAAGCGAAGGTGTGACGGATATCATGGATCCTGGGTCCTTTTCTGTCACCTGTAAAAGGGATTCCCGCCATTTCAAGTGCCTTCCGGAACCAGCGATGTACAGCAGCATGTTTACAAACTCCACCATTCAATGAGACAAGGAATGGACCATTTTTCCGTTTCAATCCATTGACGGGAAGCTTATCCCGATGTGCCAGATAATCTTTGCAGACAGCCGTAAGCGAGTTTGACATGGGCACCAACCTGTCTTTCCCATTTTTAGTATCTTTTAATGTCAGGTATCTCCCACCAATATTTACATCCTTATTCTTTAAAGATAAAGCCTCACTGATACGAATACCTGTCCCGTAAAGCAACCGCAACAGGCAGGGCATGATCAACAGACAGGAATACACATTCCTGCATCTCATCCTCAGACTGTCGCAGGCCCGGAATATTGCGTTCATCTCCTCATGGGAAAAGATATAAGGGATAAATGTGCTGCCCGGGTATTTGGGTAGTTGGGGAACATATGTTTTGATGCCCTGATCAAGTAAGTATTCCGCCAGCTGTTTTACCACCTTAACTTTACTATATATGGTAAGCACAGCCTCATTATGGCGTCTATCAGCCCATTTATCAGATATCTCTTTGGTTAATCCAAGGCTTGTATGGCCCTGATCCAGTATAAACCGATCAAATCTATAAAGAAGCCTTTCCTCTTCTTCATATTTATAGCCGAGACTTCTTTTCAGACCGATAAAGTCATTGATGTATGGAGCAAATACACTCCAGAATGATTTGCTGCTCATGACCATAGTATACCTCCTTCCTGGTTGTAAAAAAGCGAGTTAACCAGCGGGATTTCCAAGGCGCATTGGCCAAGGGATCCGGTATCTATCCGTATGTAATGCCTGGTCGAGGTTGTGTTTTTGTGGCCGAGGACTTCGCTGATCACAGGAAGGGACTGTTTATTATTAAGTAATTCCTTAACAAGACTATAGCGGAGGGCATGGCCACCATGTCTCCTGTTAGTTGATTTAAACCCAGCATAGGAAAATCTGCGATTTATCATGCCAGCAATGGTTTGTGGACGAATGGGAAGGAATGGGGATATCACAAGCAAAAAGATAAACTGTTCATCAGACTTGGGCCTCCCGTATTGGATATAATCAAGGAGTGCGTTTCCAACCACCGGCAACAAAGGAAGGGTTATATTTTTACCAGTCTTATATTGCCTGAGAATGATCGTGTTCTGATCCCAGTGTAAGTTCTCGAACCGAAGACGTGCGATATCGGATGCTCTCAGACCGAGATATGCGGCCAGCACTAATATAGCGTAGTCCCTCTTTCCTACAATATTTCCTCTATCAACCGATTTCAACAGCTTTTCTATTTCTTCTTCCGTGTAATAAGCGGGTAATTTAGCCTGTTTCTGATAATTGTCCTTTGGAATGAAAGTCGATATATTGGTGGAAATGATCCCCTTCTCATAAAGAAATTTGAAAAACCCGCGTAAATCCATTAAGGTATCGTGGATGAGAGCTTTTTTATGGGGATCGAGGCTTTTAATAAAGGTGATAATGTGATGGTGTCTGATTTTATGAATACTGAAAATGCCATTCGTAGAAAGCCAGAAATTAAAATTGCTCAAGTGGCTTTCTATCTTATCAAGTGTGTTTTTCCTTAAACAAAGGGATTGCTTAAAAGTGAGAAAATCCTTCATCTTAAGACCAATAGAACCGTCCAAATATCTGACCTTACATTTCCGCTGTACGGAACCGGTCTCTATATACTCGGATAGTACCGAAACGGACTTTTCAATGAGTTTTTCTTTTTCAGTTAATTCTCCATGAGTCCTACCCTTATAAAACTCGAGTAAAAAGTCTTTACATAATGCAGGGCTGATAAATTTTAATCCACACTTTTCCATATACTCCTTGACATGAAGCCATCGGCTTCTGTAATGACGAAGAGTAACATACTTGTAAGAAAATTCCTCCTTAAGGTAATTGTATGCCTTTGAGGTAATTTCTTCGTAATTTAAATTGTTTTGCATAATTATTAAGATTAGTGTAACATATAATCTGGGCATATGCCCAGATTACAAAGAAAAATATTATGCTAACAAAGTGATGACAAAATATATATAAGTGATTGATTAATAGGGTGCTTCAAAAAAATACTTCGCATAATAAAAAAGTGCGGATAATCAGCAATTGTACTTTCCCCTATTACCTCATACCATTTTTCTACTGGTAACTGTGAACTGATAATAGTCGATTTTCTCTCATGCCTGTCTTCAATAATATCCAATAAATATAACTGGTTTTGTTTATCGATAGGTTGAAGTCCCAGATCATCAATAATGATTAAATCCTGCTTTTCAATCCGGTTTATTTCCTTTATATAAGAACCATCTGCTTTAGAGATTTTCAACCTGGAAAACAGCTTACCCATGCTTAGATAAAGGACCTTATATCCTTTCAGGCAAGCCTGGTAACCTATGGCTGAAGCAATATAACTTTTCCCCACTCCAGTTGCACCTGTTATAATGATGTTTTCACTACGGCCAATAAACTGGCAATCTGCAAGCCTAAGCATTATATTCTTATCAATATTCCTTTCCACCAGGTAATTAATATCTTCTATGCAGGCAGTATAACGGAAACGGGCTGATTTTATCAACCTTTCAGTTTTCCTGTTCATCCTGTCTGTCCATTCTGCATTGTTAAATAAATTATGAAGATCTGTATCTTTCATGTTTAATACCTCACCGTAGGACAAGCCTGTAGCTTCAATTCTCTTTACATATTTGATTATTGTAGTTCTCGATATGGTGAGTACCTCCCTAATCTTCTTGTGAGAGTACCCATGCATTTTTAACCTGATAATTTCTTTTATCATAATAATACTTATTGGTTGATTTGCCATAGACTTTTTATTCCAAATATGGCTATAGCTTAGGAAAGCATAGGTAAAAATTATAGA
>CBFCXR010000221.1:0-4335 GCA_965602045.1 uncultured Bacteroidales bacterium
GATATTGAAAATTAATATAATCGGTCATGGCACGTTTTCTTAAAAACCGGCAAAAGTCACAAGGTGAAATCCCCGGCTCTCTTATACTTATCGGCAAGCAAAAAATGGAAAAACCCCGTATAAGGGTAATTCAATACAACGAAGAAAATATAGTTGAGAAAGAGCTTGATAAAATAGAAGATGTCAGTAGTTATGTTAAACACGGACATATTACATGGATTAATATTGATGGACTTCATAATATAAAGCTATTGGAACAGTTAGGCTTAAAGTTTAAATTGACTTCACTGTCTCTTGAAGATATTCTTAATACAGATCAAAGGCCCAAATTTGTAGAGGATGAAAACAATATTGTAATTATTTTAAAAGCTTTCATGTATGAAACGGGGGCTCGTATACTTAGCTCTGAGCAAATATCATTTATACTGGGAGATAGTTATTTAATTACTATACAGGAAAGGGTAGGTGATTACTTTGAACCTGTAAGAGACAGGTTAAGAAAGAATAAAGGAAGAATCCGGACTTTGGCATCTGATTATTTATGTTACACGCTTATTGATTCCATTGTTGACAGCTATATAATGAATATTGAAGTGCTGGGAGATATTATAGAAGAACAGGAGGATGTAATTTTAAAAGGGACCAACAGAAGAATAATTGAAGATATTTACAGGCATAAAACAGAAATTAGTTTTGTAAGGAAATCAATCCGGCCTGTAAAAGAAATTATGATACATTTTATCAAATCCGATTCTAAATTTATTCATCACAAAACCCGGGTTTTCCTGAATGATCTGGAGGATTTGGTTAACCAGGCCCTGGAAGCCATAGAAATATACTACACAATGATCTCGGATCAATTAACCGTTTATCATGCAAATCTGAGCAACCGGGTTAATGATGTAATGAAAGTACTGACAGTTTTTGCATCCATATTCATACCACTGACATTTATTGCAGGAGTTTATGGCACTAATTTCGATTACCTGCCGGAACTGCATTTCAAATACAGCTATTTTATAATGTGGGGAATAATGATTTCTGTAGCAATCACTATGCTTCTGTATTTTAGCAGAAAAAAATGGTTATAAAATGCAAAATAATATTTTAACCTGGCTTGGTATTCTTTTTTGCATCTCCCAATCTGCTATATTTTCAGGCCTTAATCTCGCATTTTTCAGCCTTACCCGCTTACGGCTTGAAATTGAAGCTTCACATAATAACAAGGCCGCCATCAAAATACTGAAGTTAAGAAAAAATTCAAATTTTCTTTTAACAACAACTCTTTGGGGAAATGTCGGCATTAACGTCTTATTAACATTATTATCAAAGTCTGTGTTAGCCGGCATCAGTGCTTTCATTTTTTCCACTGTTATCATTACTTTAGTTGGTGAAATCATCCCTCAGGCATATTTTTCACGACATGCCTTAAAAATGGCTTCATTATTATCACCCCTGTTGAGATTTTATCAGATTGTATTATATCCTGTTGCTAAGTCTTCTGCCTTATTACTTGATTTATGGTTAGGACATGAATCAATCCAATATTTCAAAGAAAAAAGCATTAAAGAATTAATAAAAAGACATATTGATAAAGATGATAATGAAATTGACTGGCTAGAAGGTATAGGTGCAATAAATTTCTTAACTCTGGATGATATGACTGTAAGTCAGGAAGGTGAACCTGTCAATCCCAGGAGCATTATTACACTGCCAATTAAAAATAATTTACCTGTATTCCCGGTTTATAAAAACATCCCCGATGATCCTTTTTTGTCATCAGTTAACAGTTCCGGGGAAAAATGGGTAATTATAACTAATGAAACAGGTAATCCTGTGATAATAATGGACGCTGACGGTTTTTTAAGAAATGTCCTGTTCGATAATGAAAAAGCTAATCCGTTGGATTTTTGTCATTATCCTATTGTTGTTAATAATCCTGACTTACCCCTTGGCGACGTGATAAGCAAATTAAAAATAACACATGAAAATATTGAAGCCGATCTTATAGACCATGATGTTATACTCTTATGGGGCAAATCAAAACAAATAATTACTGGTTCAGATATATTGGGAAGATTATTAAAGGGGATTATAGAAAAGCAGAATAAAAATATTTATTGAATACCTGAACTAAGAATAACTATTCTTTTTTTTTCTTTTACTTTTTTTTAAATCCTTTTTTCTTTACTGCAGTTATACTGTTTGTAAGTGTTTTGGCATGATATAAAATGGCAAAAGGAAAGCTGATCATATCATGCAATCCTCCAACGCTGGAAAAATTTCTCATCCTCGTACGTACCTCTGAAATCAGCTCATGCACTACAATTTTTTCCTCGACTTCGCCTTTTTCTTTAACAAAAACAAGCCTTTGCAAAGCCAGAAGTCCTGTAAGAAATCCAATAAAAAAGAAGAAATCCCATTGTTGTAAGCTAAGAGTGGGAAGTATAATATCGCCTTGCGGACCTTGCCATGTAAATACCCAGGACAAAGACCTTACCTCGAAATAATCAGCAAAATATCCTCCCAGGATGGGTGCTAATCCTGCAGCAATAGACACAACAAAAGTATTGGCTGCTAAAAATGCTGTTGCTTCTCCCTTCGGAGCAAGTTTTAGACCAATATTGCTCTGCCCGAGTGTAATTCCTGATATGGATATTCCCATAAAAATGTGGATAATTACTATTAAAGGCTTAGTAAAAGAATGTATGTCAGGAAGAGTAGTGAATGTCCATGCTAAAACACATAAGACATACATCGTAGCACATACTCCTAAAACAGATTTATTACTGAACTTGTCAGAAAGCTTTCCCCATATACGTAAAAACATGAAACTAAATAACTGGCTAATTACTGAAAGTATAATTACAAAGGACATTTCATAATTAAGTCTTTTTAAAAGATATACTGTGAAAAATGGGGTAACAATATTCATGGTAAAACTCCAGGTTGCAGTATATTTTACAAGATTTCTGAAGTTTACGTCTTTAAAAGGACTTAATATTACCTGGAAAATATTCATATTAGTTACTTTCACATGAGGTTCAGGTATTGATGAAATGAAATAGATACCTGTTTCCCCTGCCAGAAATCCGATTATAAATAAAATTGAAAAGCTATAAATTTGATTTTCAGGGAACCATTTTGCCCAATAATCAATAAAATATCCCCCGGCTAAACTGAAAAATACACCAGTTAGCATGGCGATACTCATCTTCTTTGAAACAAAACCTCCCAAATTATCCTGTGGTATTAAATCCCGCATCCATGAATTCCAACTGCATGTAGCAATTGCTGCGAAAGCAGAACTAAGCAAAAGTGAAATAAATAAAATTCCCTGCCCTAACGTTGATCTAAATAATATTGGAATTAGAGCAATTAAAATAAAAAAAATCCTTCCTATTAATGCACTAATTGTTGTAATAAGCCTTCTGTTTTGTATTTTTTCTATCAAATAGATTGTTGGCAGTTGTATAATCTGAGCCAAAGGAGGGATTGCCGCTAATAATCCGATTACTGAGTTTGAAGCACCCAGTTTTAAAGCAAAGGCCACCATAAATGTGCCACTGGTTAAGGTAACCAATATTTGCGATGCTACGCCGTCCCTTATAACATATTTCAATCCTTTCCGGATATCAACTTCTGATAATTTACTTTTAGGGCGAAGCATTTTAATAGCAAGTATTTTTTATCTGATAATAATTTTAGTAATTATTTTAAATAGTAAATTAGAAGTAAATTTACATAATTGTTAATGCAAGATCAATAGTTTATTAAGTACTTTAATTAATCCATTACTAGCTAAGCGAAAAGAATACAATAAGTTTTTACCAATAACAATCTAATATGGGTGATACAACAAATAATTACGATTTCAATACAATCGCATCCGCAATTGATTCAGAGATACAAAAGTTGCCTGTTAAGAATACTCCACACTTAAGAGCAGTCCGTAAAAGGTACTCAAAAAAACTTAAGCAGGCAGATCCTGAATTTATTCTGGATCTGGCAAGAGAAATCTTTATTACATATGGTTACAGGTGGATATCCTATGAGTTAATCAGATACCATAAGGATGCCTTACGGAAAATCGGGGAAGTTGAACTCACAGAATTTGGTAAGGATATAAACAGCTGGAGTGCCGTAGATGCGTTTGCAGGCTTCTTGGCAGGTCCCGCCTGGCAGCTGGGACAGATACCTGATAAACTGATTCATAGATGGGCGCATTCACAGGACCGCTGGTGGCGAAGAACTGCGCTGGTTAGCACAGTAGTATTAAACAGGAAATCATTCGGAGGAAAAGGTGACATCCCGCGTACACTTGAAATCTGTAAA
>CBFCXR010000222.1:0-4305 GCA_965602045.1 uncultured Bacteroidales bacterium
AGATCAATATCAATACTATTATGTCCATTCCTGAAAGTGGTTTCCATAATTTCAGTACCGTTTATATCCAGAACTTTAACATGTATATTATTTCTTTCACCGGTTTTATTAAAGATCCGATAAACATCCAAGCCAGGATTGGGATAAATATCTAAATCCTGAAATAAGGTATTTATTTGGGGGATTATAATCGTTGGATCAATAGTATCAATTTCTGATAAGGCAAGAAAATTCCAGTCAAGTTTGCCGGATATTAAATCATGTGTAAGAAGTATAGTATAATTATTATCATCGGTATATGTCCCTTTCATTCCGGAGGCCAGAAATTGTATACTGTCCTCAGGAAAGTATTCGATATTGAGATCGGTTCTGTCTCCAGCCAGGCATAATACTTCAACACCTTTGTCTTTTGCTTTCCGAAGATTTGGGTATACTTCTTCATAAAAATTGGTAGTACCCAGGTTTCTGGTACTTGCACCTACCGAGTCCAGAAGATATGTAAGATCATCATTGCCAATCATCCAGAAAATCCTGTGTTGTAGTAATATAAAATAGTCTGATGTTTCTATTGTATCTGCCACATTTTGAATTAACTCCAGCTGGTCGCCCGAAAAATCAGGTGTATTTATTTCAGTGTCGAGCACCAGGAAAGTAATATTGTTCTTAGTGAAGGCATAATAACGTGGTTTTTTCGTATAGTCAAGCAGACTTGCAACATTGTCATTATCATGGTTCCCTATTGCCAGATGGGTATTTTCATCACCCAGGTTAAAAATATTATCGCAATATTCCAATGTGCTTATTTCGGCTGAAGTATTCCATGTAAGATCTCCACCAAGCAGGATCAGGTCAAATTTTGAATAGTCTATTTTTTCTACTGTTTTCAAAACATATTCGTATGTTTTATCATCATCTCTAGGATGACCCATAAAAATGTACAAAGCCGTATCCTCCTGTGATTTTGCCGGCATAAAAGAAATAACAATAAAAATTAAGTGAAATATTTTTTTCATTAGTCATGGTTTTTATGTAAATATAATTCCCATCCAGGGTAATTTTCAACAACTTCATCTACCACGTCAGAAACATTTCCTCTCACCATAGCAACATGGTGCTCGAATCCGTTTTTACATATAAAGTTAAATAATATCCTCATATCCTTCTGATATTAATGTATTGAATTTATCTTCTCCCCTGAGGCATTGCCAAACAACGGCATTTGAAACTGGCCTGCCTGTTACTTCATCTTGCGAAAAAACAATGTTGTAAGAATATCTGCCGACGATAAAGATCCGCCGGTATGTCCTTCTTTAGCATCGTAAATCATTCTAAACTTGTATAAAAACGATCCTTTTATTACATTAGCCGTTCCTGGTGCACACAACGCATACTATAATTATTATGCATAATATGCTACATAAGGACCGATTTCTTGCTACTATACAGGGCCAACCGGTAGACCGTCCTGCATCATGGCTGGGATTGCCTGTCCCTGCATCGGAATCCGGACTTATAAAATATTTTAAAGTTAGTTCAATTCACAAATTAAAAGAACTTATTGATGATGATATCTATCCTATAGAGGTTCCTTATAATTATCCTCCTTCAAACCATATTGCCTGTGCGTTTGATTTTGCCAAAAAAAAGCATTTGGACAAACCGGATGAAAGGACTTTAACGGCTCCGGGATTTTTTGAGGATTATTCGAATCCCGCTGATGTTGAAAGATTTAGATGGCCTGATCCTGCCAAATACCTTAACAGGGAAGAATCAAAAAGGCTGGTGAAATCAATTGATAATAATTATGTTAAAATGGGAATATTGTGGAGTGCACACTTTCAGGATGCCCTTTCGGCATTTGGAATGGAACATGCACTTATAGTAATGCTTAATAATCCTGAAATGTTCAGGGCTGTTATTGACCGTATTACGGAATTTTACTTAAAGGCAAATGAGATATTTTATGAATCAACAAAAGGTTACCTGGATGCAGTACTAATCGGAAACGATTTTGGCAGCCAGACAGGCTTAATGCTGCCCCCGGAAGAAATCAGGAAATTTGTATTCCCGGGAACTAAAAAACTTATTGACCAGGCTAAAAGCTATGGACTAAAAGTGATGCACCATTCATGCGGTTCAATTTTTCCAATTATTAATGACCTGATTGACCTTGGCGCAGATATTATTCATCCCATTCAGGCTTTGGCAAAAAACATGAATGCACAAAACTTAAAAAAACATTTTGATAAAAAGACAGCTTTTTGCGGGGGTGTTGATGCACAGTACTTACTTGTAAAAGGAAAGCCTGAAGATGTTATTAATAAAGTAAATGAACTAAAGGACATTTTTCCTACCGGACTTATTTTTTCACCAAGTCATGAAGCAATTTTACCGGACATTCCCCCATCAAATATTGAAGCCTTTTTCAAGACTATTAATCAAATAAGATAAACTAAAATATGAGACGATTCGGACAGGTAATCAGACTTATACCGGAAAAAGCCGGTGAATATATAAAATACCACGCCTCTGTATGGCCGGGTGTTTTAAAAAAGATAAAACAGTGTAATATTTCCAATTACTCCATTTTTTTTAAGGACAACATGCTATTTGCATATTTTGAATATACGGGCAATGATTTTGAAGCGGATATGAATAAAATGTCGCATGATGAGGAAACCCTCAAATGGTGGGATGTTGTTAAACCCCTGATGGATCCGTTAGAAACCAGACAAGATGGTGAATTCTGGGCTGACATGAAAGAAATTTTTCACCTGGATTAAAAATACAAAACTATTATGATAACTCCCAATCCGATAATTGGAACAGGAATTCACGCCATAGGAGGTATATCTGCCTCAACATGCTATTTACCATTTCACAAAACTATAAAATGGTCGTGGGGAACATTCTGGCTTGTGCAAGCACTTTTTGCATGGTTGTTAATGCCTGTTGTTATAGGATTGTTAACTGTTCCCGGATTTTTCTCTATTCTGTCAGATGCACCTGCCAAAGCTTTCTGGGGAGCATTCCTGTTTGGTGCAATCTATGGCTTTGGAGGCATGTCATTTGGATTCGCGATAAGGCATATTGGTTATTCGTTAACCTACACAATTGCAATTGGAATCTCTGCTGTTTTAGGAACAGTAATACCTCTGCTAATATTTGGAGGTATAATGGACCATTTCTCAAAACCAGGAGGTATTATTGTTTTAACAGGGATGATTACTTCAATAATCGGAGTAGGACTATGCGGATTGGCCGGCTTTAAGAAGGAAAAAGACATCAATGCGATGAAAGGCAAGTCAACAAATTTTAATATGCTGGCCGGCTTAATCCTGGCAATCATTGGTGGTGTACTGTCCGGTATCTTTAATGTTTCGCTTGAATTCGGACAGCCCATTGCAGACCTTGCAGCAGAAAGGGGAGCAGAACATTTTGAAGGTAACGCCAAATTAGTAGTATCAACAGCCGGCTGTTTCTTAGTTAATCTTATATGGTTCCTTGTTGCCGGAATAAGGCAAAATACATTAAAAGAATTTACCTCAAAAACCGGAATACCTTCAGGGCAAATGTTTAAAAATTTCTTTTGGTCTGCATTTGCAGGTACACTATGGTGCTTTCAATTCTTTTTTTATGGCCTGGGACATGTTAAAATGGGTTATTTTAAATTCGCCAGCTGGGTTCTCCATATGTCAATGCTTATATTTTTCAGTTATATTGTGGGTGTAATTATGAAAGAATGGAAAAATGTTAAGTCAGGTACATATATAATCCTTGTAATCGCATTATTAACATTAGTTATATCTTTCATAATAACAGCTTACGGAAGTTTTATAGGTGAGGGTATTATGCAGTCGTTATCCGGTTTTTCAAATCCTGAAGGGATGGGTAATTAAGAGCAGGAATGGAATAAACATAATTTTCAGAATAATGAAAAGAAAAACATAATATTATAAATATTACGAGCGTATTACAGTTGGGGGTTTTATATGGAATTATTCTGGCGTTTTGAAATTTATTAACCCGGATGATTTATTTCCTAACTTAAATCTCTTTTATGAAAAAAATTATTCTGATATTCTTATTATCCAACCTAATCATTATTAAACAATCATTTACACAGGAAAAGCCTGCTTATCTTGATCCTGCTAAAGATATTGAATCAAGGGTAAATGATCTTATTTCCCGCTTAACACTTGATGAAAAAGTATCGCAAATGGTTTATGAGAGTCCGGCTATTTCCCGGTTAAATATTCCTGCTTATAACTGGTGGAATGAATGCCTGCATGGTGTGGCACGTTC
>CBFCXR010000223.1:0-4296 GCA_965602045.1 uncultured Bacteroidales bacterium
TTTAATTAAAACTATATCTTTAGCAAAGTATAAGTGATTTAAAATTATTATTATGAACATAGATAATTTTAAAGCTGAATTCATTAACAGGTATGGCCCTACTGATAAGGAAATTTCGATATATTTTTCTCCCGGCAGAGTAAATCTTATCGGTGAACATACTGATTATAACGGAGGATATGTATTCCCGTGCGCTCTCAGTTATGGAACATATTTAGCTGTTAGAGATACTGATAAAGCCACAGTTAAACTTTCTACTGTGGATTTTGATTTCCACACTGAAATACCATTGAACAAGTTATCAGATAAAGTTGGTAATGAATGGGTGAATTATCCTCTTGGAGTCATCGATGAGTTTAAGAAAATAGGTATTAGTGTTACTCAGGGTATGGAATTGTTATTTTCAGGTAACATCCCTAATGATGCCGGCCTGTCCTCATCAGCTTCAATTGAGACTGTTACGGGTATATTTGTTAATCAGAAATTTGGGAATAATAAATTAAGTAACGAACAATTAGCGGTATTATGCCAAAAAGCTGAGAATAACTTTGTAGGAGTTAATTGTGGAATTATGGATCAATTTAGTGCCTTGATGGGGAAACAAAATCATGCTATTTTTCTGAATTGTGATACTCTGCAATATGATCTTATACCTTTATCTCTTGTGCAATATAAATTAGTTATATCAAACACTAATAAAAAAAGGAAATTAGCTGATTCTAAATATAATGAAAGAAGGAGTGAATGCGAACAAGCAGTGTCAGACTTAAATAAAATCAGGCCGATTAAAAACCTGGGCGAACTAAAACTTGATGAATTTGAAAAAATTTCAGATAATATCGCTAATGAAACTGTGAGAAGAAGGGCAAAACACGTTGTTTCTGAAGATCAAAGATGTATTGATGCTGTAGAGGCTTTAAAAAGCAATGATCTGATAAAATTCGGAGCTTTGATGAATGCTTCACATGATTCATTGCGATATGATTATGAAGTAACAGGAGTTGAGTTAGACACTTTAGTAGAGGAAGCCAGAAAAATTAAAGGCGTTATTGGCTCAAGAATGACGGGTGCAGGTTTTGGTGGCTGCACAGTTAGTCTTGTCCATAAAAATTCAGTGGATGAATTTATTGCAGATGTCGGTGCAGCATATACAAAAAAGACAGGATTAACAGCTGATTTCCATTTAGCTGATGCAGGTGACGGGAGTCGAAAAATTATAGCTCTGCATAACTCATCTGTAACAAAAAATATGTATTAAATATTTTCTGCATTAATTGTTTTATACTTCTTGTTATTCTATCAATTAAATTATAAGTAGATATGGAAAATACTTTTGCTCTGGGATGGATAGACTTGACGATTATGGCAGTCTATTTACTATTTGTAATAAGTATTGGATGGTTGTTAAAACGTTATATGCGTACTGCCACGGATTTCCTTGAAGCAGGACGCTCGTTGCCTGCATGGATTACCGGCCTCGCATTTATTTCCGCAAATCTTGGTGCTCTGGAAGTATTTGGCATGGCTGCATCAGGTGCAAAATACGGAATTAAAACCGTTCACTTTTACTGGATCGGCGCAATACCTGCAATGATATTTCTTGCCCTTTTTATGATGCCATTTTATTACGGTTCTAAGGCCCGCTCAGCACCCGAATATTTAAAGTTGCGTTTTGATGAAAAAACCAGGGGACTGAATGCAATTTCCTTTGCGGTTATGACAATATTTACTTCAGGAATATCAATGTTTGCACTTGCAGAACTTCTGAGAATATTACTAGGCTGGGATTTTAATTTTAGCCTGATTTTCTCAGCATTGATAGTTCTTATTTACACCTATATGGGAGGTTTAACATCCGCAATTTATAATGAGGTTTTGCAGTTTTTCCTTATCATCATTGGCTTTTTACCACTGGCAATCATCGGTTTAATTAATGTAGGCGGATGGTCAGGGCTGAAAGAGAGCCTTGATGGCGTTGCAATTGCCCAGGGATTTTCAACAGGGGCTTATACCGAATCATGGCAGGGGATGTCGAGCGCCAGCTCTAATCCAATGGGGATACAATGGTTCGGACTGATAATGGGTTTAGGATTTGTACTATCTTTTGGTTACTGGTGCACTAACTTTCTGGTAGTTCAAAGGGCAATGGCAGCCGGGTCTATGAAGGCTGCACGTCGCACACCTCTAATCGGAGCACTTCCAAAAATGTTTCTTCCATTTCTGGTTATTCTGCCGGGAATGATTGCCCTGGTATTGCTAAATGATTCTGATAGTGGCTTCGCTTTATTACAAAAAAATGGGTCAGAAGATTTCAATTCTGTAATTCCCATGCTCCTTGGCCATTATTTCCCGACAGGAGTTCTGGGCCTGGGATTAACTGCACTTATGGCATCATTTATGTCGGGCATGGCAGGTAATGTTACAGCATTTAATACTGTGTGGACATATGATATTTATCAAAGTTACATTAATCCTAACAAACCGGATTCGCATTATCTGAAAGTGGGACAGTTTGCAACAGTTTTTGGAGTTATCGTTAGTATCGGCACCGCCTATGTTGCATCACAATTTGATAACATAATGGATTTCATCCAACTGGTGTTTGCATTCGTTAATGCACCTTTATTTGCTACATTCTTATTAGGTATGTTCTGGAAACGATCTACCGGACACGGAGCATTTTACGGATTATTATTTGGTATAATAGCAGCAGCAATTCATCATGGTTTAACACTTACAACAGGTGAGGCTATAGGAATTAAGGGAGGCTGGCTATCGGTTATACACGAATATCCCAGCGAAATGGCATTGTCATTCTGGACTGCAATATGGGCATTTGTAGTTTGTTTTGTCTTTACAATTATTATTTCAATTACAACCAGCCGGACAAAATCTGATACTGATCTTAAGGGCCTTGTTTACTCACTTACTCCAAAATACAGGGAGGAAGGTGTAAAATGGTATCAAAGCAATGTAGCACTAGCTATCCTGATTGGTATAACAGCAATTATATTAAGTATTATATTCTGGTAAAAATATAAAATTATGGGTGTAGATATTAAACTTCCTATCGGATTAATGTTCACAGTATTTGGTGTTATTTTATCTATTCATGGATTAATAACAGCTTCCGATCCTGAACTATATAAAAGATCATTAAATATTAATATTAATCTCTGGGCCGGCATTTTTATGCTGGTTTTTGGAATACTGATGCTGATATTTTCAAAGAAATTAAAGAAGCCGGAAGTGGAAAAATAGTGAAATATTTCATGGCCCGCATTTTTGTCCGGCCAACCCGTCCTTTTCTTTATAGTGCCCCTCAGGCAATTCCCTTAACCTCTGTGCACTTAATTCAGGAGTAATATCCCTTTGAGGATTACCAAGCATTTCATATCCAACCATGAATTTCTTTACAGTAGCTGATCTTAGCAATGGCGGGTAAAAATGCATATGAAAATGCCATTCCGGATGTTCTTCCCCATCTGTCGGACTTTGATGTATTCCTGCAGAATATGGAAATGATACTTCAAAAAGATTATCATACATAATCGTCAGTTTTTTCAGTATATCCGCGAAAGAAAGTTTTTCTTCCTCTGTCATTAAGCCGATATTTTGAAAATGCCTTTTGCTGATGATAATTGTTTCAAATGGCCATACTCCCCAAAACGGACAAACAACAACAAAATCATTGTTTTCTATCAATACTCTCTCTCCTTTTTCAAGTTCCTTTTCCAGATAAATTGAAAGCAGGCTTTTCTTATTCTTATCATAATATTTTTTCTGATGAAGACATTCCTTTGAAGGTTCTGCAGGTATTGATGACTGTGCCCATATTTGTCCGTGAGGATGAGGATTACTGCATCCCATAACGCTTCCTTTATTTTCAAATATCTGCACATAGTTTATGTAATCCAGCTTCTCTATTTCAAGGTACTCGCCTTGCCATACATCAATTACTTTCTTAATCATATTTAAATCCATTTCAGGTAATGTAAGATCATGCCTTGGGGAAAAACATATAACTTTACATAATCCGCTCTCACTTTCTGCATTGAATATTTCATCCTCTTTATAACTACCATGAGGGACATCAGATAATAATGCGCTAAAATCGTTTACAAACACAAATGTATTCTTATAATCAGGATTTTTAAATCCCCCGGCACGAGTATTCCCTGGACATAAGTAGCATGTCGGATCATATTCCGGCAGTTTATCCTTCTGTTCTTTTTCAACCTGTCCCTGCCACGGCCTTTTTGCCCTGTGCGGAGAAACTAATAACCACTCCCCTGT
>CBFCXR010000224.1:0-4258 GCA_965602045.1 uncultured Bacteroidales bacterium
ATGCCTGTGTTATAGTAAACACTGGAATAATTTTGTAATTAATATTATCTGATATAATATTATTAATGAGGAGAATTTGACCTGTTTGGTTGCGTTAAAGTTAATAAATGAGGTTCAAACAAATTAAATAAAGAACATGAAAAATCATACTTTTTGCAAAGCTATCAACTGAAATTAGTAAGAACCCCATTTATAAAACTTACACCATATGATTATTACCTTAACAATTTGTATGGTAATAATGTTTACTAAATTTACATTTTTTAATGGTTAAGGAATTTTTATGGTGATTACAAGGTGTGAACAGTAATAATTAAGTGAAAGTTATTTTTGCCGGATTTTGTAAACTTTAAATAATATGAAACAATTACGTGGATTTGCCAGTGACAACAATTCAGGTATTCATCCTGAGATTTTAAAATCAATCGAAAGAGCAAATTCGGGACATGTCGTTGCATATGGTGACGATATCTATACCACAAGGGCAGTATCAAAAGTCAGGGAACATTTTGGTGATGATGTGGAAGTATTTTTTGTTTTAACAGGAACTGCTGCAAATGTTTTAGGCCTGAGTCAGATTACCAATACATATAATTCAATAATATGTGCTGAAACTGCACATATTAATGTTGATGAGTGCGGTGCTCCGGAGAAATACAGTGGGTGTAAGTTATTGCCGGTACAAACAGCTAATGGTAAACTTACTATTGAAAATATAAAAAAATATATACACGGTTTTGAATTTGAACATAGCTCGCAGCCTAAAGTTATATCTATTAGCCAGCCTACAGAGTTGGGAACAGTATATTCCATTGATGAAACGGTAAAACTTAGCGATTACGCACATAAATATAATATGTTGTTACATATGGATGGCGCAAGATTATCAAATGCAGCAGTGAGTTTAGGTGTAGGCTTTGAGGAATTGACTGCAGACGCCGGAGTAGATATTCTATCTTTTGGAGGGACAAAAAACGGAATGTTATTTGGGGAATCAATAATAATAATTAATAATAGTCTTGCTGATAATTTTAAATATATAAGAAAACAGGGGATGCAACTGGCATCAAAGATGCGATTTATTTCTGCTCAGTTTGAGAGATATCTTACTGATGATTTATGGAAAGTAAATGCGGAACATGCAAATAAAATGGCATTGCTGTTATATGAAGAATTATCCGGATTGCCTAAGATAGAAATTACTCAAAAGGTAGAATCAAATGGTGTTTTTGCAGTATTACCAGGGAAATATATAGAGGCATTACAGAAAGAATACTTCTTCTATATCTGGGATGAGGAAAAATCCGAAGTTCGATGGATGACGTCTTTTGATACAACTGAGGAAGATATTTACGGATTTGTTAAATTATTAAGAAATACAGTTATTTAGTTATTTATAATAATTTAAGCTTCAAATTCCTGTTTCTGAACCTAATCATTTATTAATAACGAGCAATCTCCATAACTAAGGAACCTGAAATCATTTTTTAAGGCATAATTGTATATTTCCTGCCATAAATCACCGGTAAATGCGGCAACCAGCAAAAGAAGAGTGCTTTTTGGCAAATGAAAATTGGTAATCATTCCTCCCGTTAATCTGAATTTATATCCGGGGATTATCATTATTTGAGTTTCAGCAAAAAGCTGATTCAATCCATATTTTTCCATATAGTTATATAAGTAGCTAATGGATGTTCTTACATCAATATCCTGTTGAAAATCATATGCATCCCATTGATTCAATTTTATAATTTTAGTTTTATGGCTATGATTTTTTAATTTCACTCCCAGCCAGTACAGACTTTCTAATGTTCTTACAGTAGTTGTGCCAACTGCAATAATCTTTTTATGATTATTTAACAGATGTTTTACTGTATCTCTGCTTATAATAATTTGCTCGGAATGCATTTCATGATTGTGAGCATATTTCTCTTTTATTGGTTGAAATGTACCCGCACCTACATGCAGGGTAAGTTCAAGCAGTTTAATATTCTTTTCTTTAAGTTCACTAATGGCATGTTCCGTTAAATGTAATCCGGCAGTAGGTGCAGCTACGGAGCCTTTATATTTTGAATAAACGGTCTGATAACGTTCCTGATCCAGTTTAGTGGTTTTTCGCTTTATATAAGGTGGCAAGGGAGTTGTACCAATAATTTCCAGAATATCTGCAAAATTCAGCTTATTATTGTTCCAGGAAAATCTAATATTTAATGTATTGTCATCATGTATTTTTTTTTCTGCAACTAACTTATAATCAGCCCCATCATAAGTAAAATCCTTTTCAATTGAAGAAGATTTCCATTTTTTTAAGTTACCTGCCATGCATTTCCAGACACATGATCCTGTTTTTTGAAATGCCAGCTCATAGTCAGGTGGTTCAACAGGATTAATACACAGTACTTCAATATTAGCCCCGGTTTTTTTCTGAAAATTCAATCTGGCTTTTATTACTTTTGTGTTATTGATGACCAGTATCTTATCTGAATCAATATATTCTGCCAGATTTCTGAAGGTATTATGCTCTATTGGCTTGTTTTTAATATAAACAAGCAGTTTTGATTTATCCCGTTCAGACAAAGGAAATTTGGCAATTTTCTTCTCAGGAAGATTATAGTCATAATCATTTACTGCTATTTTATATTTAGTTTCCACTTACTTAAATAATAACGCGCAAAAATAACTAATTTTGCATATTGAAGATTTCGTCATCCATGAAATATTTTTAAATATTAAAGATTTTATTAATAAGCATTAAGAGTGAAATTTAAAGTTGGAGATAAAGTTAAGTTTTTAAATGATACAGGCGGGGGTACTGTGTCAGAAATAATTGATAATAAGGTGGTTAATGTTAGAATAGAAGATGGCTTTGATGTCCCTGTACTTGCTTCAGAATTAATAGGGGACATAAATGAAGATCAATTAATTGAAAAGCAGGATGAATATTCCGGAAGAACAGAAAACGCTCCTGTAGCTGATACAGGGCAACGAGAAGTAAAAGATAGTGATATTAGTTCAAAGAATCTGCCTGAAGAGACTTTGAAGAATATTTACTTTGGCATAGTATCTGAAGACGAATCTGTGATTTATAACAGTGATCTGAATACATACATTGTTAATGACAGCGATTTTTATATATTTTATGTTATTGGCTATCAGGAGAAGGATTCATTTTTTTATCTCAAATCAGGAATACTTGAGGCAAATACAAAAGAATATGTTAAAACCTTTACACAGAGGGAGATCAGCAAAATAAAGAAGTTTCATTTCCAAATTTTATTTTTAAGTAAGGGCAGGTATTTCCCTCAGCATCCCGTAAATGAAAATATTGGTATTTCCAGTATAAGCTTATACAAGGAAAGTAATTATAAGGAAAATGAATTTTTTGAAAAGAAGGCAGTTATATTCAAAATCGACTGTGATAATTTTGAAAACGAACTGGAAAGAATAACAGATGATGAAATAGTGCATGTAAAGACTTACAAAGACAAAAAAGATATCAGTAAAGCTGAAAAACCGGCGAATAAACAAAAATCTGAAATTGAGGAAGTTGATTTACATATAGGCGAAATATCGGATGATTATTCCGGTTTATCAGATGGAGAAAAACTTAATCTCCAGTTAAACAGGTTTTATTCTGTAATAGATAAAGCTATTAGTGAAAAAAGGAGGAAAAAGATAGTATTTATTCACGGAGTTGGCAACGGTAAGTTGAAGTATGAAATAAGAAAGGCATTAGACGATAAATATTCCGACCTTGAATATCAGGATGCATCTTTTAAGGCCTATGGATTTGGGGCAACTCTTGTAACGGTGAGATGAGTTTGAAGTTTTTGGTTTTGTTATTAATTTTGAACTGTATTTCAGGCTTTTAATATTAAAATAATTTAAGAATAAAGTAGCAAATCGTTCTATCGCTCTTTCTCAATTTTATTGAGAAAGGGAGGAAAGTCCGGACAACAAAGGGTAACATACTTCCGAAAGGGAAGATGTCCGCGAGGGCATAGTAGTGGAGAAGAAAATAACCGCCTCGTCTTTGGCGGGGTAAGGGTGAGAAGGTGAGGTAAGAGCTCACCGGTGCTGATGGTGACATCAGCAGCTGTCCGCCTTATGGGTTGCAAGATCAAATATATCCCGATATTCTCCGTTTTACGGAGAATACAGGGTGGCCCGCCCTGATATTCATTATGAAGGATCGGGAGGGGTAGATCGCTAAAATCCTGAAGTAATTCAGGATACAGATAAATGATAGAAGTCTCGC
>CBFCXR010000225.1:0-4228 GCA_965602045.1 uncultured Bacteroidales bacterium
GGATCGCTAAAAGCACCGGGTCATGACTTCAAATAAAACTGACTAATATGTACTTTAATTTTGTATTAATTATCTAAATTACAATGCTATGAAAAAAATCAGACCCCGCATCCCCGAAGGAGGGGCCATAGAAGACAGTAATGAAATGTCAATGGAGCAATATAGTGAAACCATGAAAAAAAAATTAGGCAGTCATTATAAAAAGTTTGCCGTATACGTTAATGATAAAATTAAGCCCTCACAAAATGCAAAAGTACTGGAGATTGGCCCCGGACCAGGTTGGGCGGGCATTTTTCTCCTGCAGGAACGTAATGATATCTTGCTTGATGCTATAGAAGCTTCCCTTGATATGATTCGTGTTGCCGGTAATAATGCCAAAAACGAAGGAGTTGCAGGCCAGGTAAATTATATGCAGGGTGTTGTGGAAAATATGCAGAATATCACTGAAAATAATTATGACCTTGTTATTTCACGCGAATCTTTACATCACTGGGATGATCCTGAAAAAGGATTTAAGGAAATTTCAAGAGTATTAAAACCTGATGGCAAATTATACATAGAAGATCACAGGAGGGACATAGGCTTTTTTGCAAAGTGTATAGTAAATATCATCGGGCCCTTAATGGCGGGGAAAATGGCAAAATACTGGAAGTCGTCAATTAATGCCGGTTATACGCCTGAAGAAATAGAAAAAATGATTGAAAAACTGGAAAGAAAAAATTGGGCTGTCAATGCTGATATCCTTTCTCTTTCAATTGAAGCAAAATGAAATGCATATTGTTTCAGATCATTAATAATCAACATATAATTATGGTAGCGGACTTAATCCTTCAAATTTAACAATCCAATTTTCGTTTTTCGGGAAACCCGGTGCATGAACATCCGGTGCACCATCCCAGCCGGCAGCCATCATTGCTACGGCTGTTAAAAGTCCTCCATTTCCGGGTAAATAAACCGGGAGCCTCGCATCCTGGTAATTATGGCCATTATTCAGGTAGGTATTTTTCTGCACATTCATAAGCAAAGCGTCTATGGCCAGGTCCGGTTTACCAACGCGTGCTGCTGTCATTGCAACCAGCGGATAATCCCAACCCCATGTTCGTTCCCAATTCCACGATTGCATGACATTATTCAGTGTTTTGCTCATCATATCAGTATCAACCGAATCATTTGGCAGCATGCCGAATGCGCCTAACAGTGCAGGATGATCAATTCTTTGAAGGCTATCTCTAAAAGTATTTAAGGCTGTTTCGGCATTCTGATATGATCCGTTATTTACCGGTAGTTTTGAGAGATTATTTATAACATGATCCCATTTTTCATTTCGTAGTAATCCTAATCTCTCACGCCACATTTGTGCAGTATTTAGTCCGTATGCCCAATATGACAATTCGAAAGCAGGATTTATTGTTGATATTGCTCTATGTATTTCCTGGGCAGGGATGAGAGGAGGGCCAAGGACATACCTGTTGTTCTCATCTTCCCAATGCGCATAGGAGGCCATAAATTCAGCAGTGGCAAATACAATGTCTTTATATTTTTTCAGGGTTGCCTGATCTTTCCGGAAGCGATACAGCAGCTCAGCATAATATATTGGATGTGGCTGCTGCCATATAAGAAACACACCAACTTTTGACGGACTTTCCCGTCCATCAAATCCTATCATTTTGGGCCACCTTACACCATCATATCCCTGTCTTTCTGCCTTTTGCTTTGCTATTGTCAAAGCTGTTTTATACCATGGCAGGCTTTTTTCCAAAAGTTCAGGATGTCCCCAAAGTACAAAATGTACAGCGTGCCACCAGTGCATTTCGAGGTGAAACTTCCCGTACCAGCTGTTAAATGTCAAACCTGTCTCTTGTGGCGGCACTGATCCGGCACATTGTATTGCCATCAGATATCTTGATAACACAATACGTCTTTCCAATTCATGTGCCCGGGGATCCTTACTCTCCGATAAATCAACAGCACCACCAGTCTCCCAGTAATTTTGCCAGCCAATCCTGGAAGCATTAAAAGTTTCAGCAACGTCTGGAAGCTGTTCTTTGCTCTTTTCTTCTGCAAAGTGGCATATAAATTCAAAGTGTTTTTTGTTAGAAATAGCCAGGACAAATGAATGGTCTGCAATCTTGTTAAGTTGTGCATTACCGTTCCAGTGAATGTTCACATAATACTTGTCAGAGTCAAGTTTTCGTTCAATAACTGCAGAACGATCATTTTGAAAAATAATTTCAGAACTATGCTTATCCGGGTTTTCCCAGTCAGATGAATTCTTTCCCCAGGATATTGAGCCGTATGGAAAATCAAAGGCGATACCAATACTACCTTTCTGCAGCATTTTTGATTTTATACGAACTGCAATCTGATCGATTTCAGGGTGGCAACCTGTTTCTACAGATATTCTATTATTATCAATATTAAAAGAACTTTTAATAATACCTTCCCAGATATCCGCGGACTGATTGATATTTGTAATGTCTGATAATTGCATCTCTGAGCTGTCGGATTTAATAATTTTAAAACCGATTTTCCCAAGGTGGAGCCTGTGAGGATTAGCCCGCAACCATTGACCGGCTTTATTATTTTGCAATGAAGCATAGGAAACCTGTCTGCCATAAGTATCATAATATTTAAAAGCGTGATTCAGGTTGTAATTTTCGGGATTCGGACATGTATGCCATCCCCATTGTGATTGTGTTCCTAACGGGATACCGTTTTCGTAAGCTTCTGCAAAAGTCTGCAAACCCGTAATATCCACCGTATATGCAAATTCACCATTACCTACTGTAAACGGTGAAAGCGTATCAGCTTTTGTTAAACCAGGGATATGGCGCTGAACAAGTGCTTTACGGTTTATGTAATCGTTTCCTTTTTTATCCTTACTATTATTCCTACATGAGTATAACAGAATAACGACATTGAATAACAATATGAATAGTTGATTATTCAATATACTTGAGTGTGTTTAATGGGACCGAATCTTTATTTGTATGATCTGCACTACTTTTTTTTCTGCTGTATGAAAACATAGTTACAATTATGAGTATAAAGCAAGGTAAGGCAAAAAAATATTTTCTCATAGGACCATTATCCCTTTAATTTAACATATAGTTCTAATGCTAAAATAAGTATAATACATTTAAAATAAAATAAGGCAGGATATTGTATTATAAAAGCTCAATAATTAAGGGTAACAAAATAATTTTTGATATTTTACATTAAACTCTGGTTAATTTTCTCAATTGTTTAAAAAAGTAACCACTCGATTATAAAAATTATACTATTTTTAATTAAAATTTTATTCATTAATTAAAAGAATTAATTTTGTATTAATCCTACCATAATCTTATGATTATTTACATAAAAGATAAACTGGAAAAGCTTGGCAATGCAATAATATACTTTGCACAGAAAATTCCTGATTTATCAAAAACAAAGCTTATTAAATTATTGTATTTACTGGAGGAATGCTTCCTTAAGAAATATCATCTACCCTTATTAGATATTGAATTTGAAGTATGGCAAGCCGGACCAGTAAACAGGGAAATATTCGTTGAATTATCAGATGAACCTTTTATGTTAAAAGATTATATTTTAAAAGAGTGTGATGAAGATGCAACTTATATTAAACCTAAGCAAGAGTTTTCAGATAATGAGTTTTCAGATAATGAGCTTGAAATGCTTGATTTTGTAATTAAATCTTTCGGAAACAAAACTGCTGCTGAATTGGTCAACCTAACCCATAAAAAAAGTTCACCCTGGTATATTATAGCCGAAAGAACCGGATTACTAAAGGCTTTTGATGCCAGTTTATTAAACTCATCTGATATTAAAATAGATTTAAGTGAGTTTTATTGTGATAGCAAAAAAACGAGTGAGAAATATAAGGACCAAAAATTGTTTAACCGGTTTGCTCAATATTTCTCTGCTTGATGTATACAGCAGGTAACATTTTATATTTTACTCCATTCTATTTTCCTGATGGTGGTTCTGCAGCTAAAAACAAATATTTTATTATACTCAAGATTGATAATGATATTGGCATAATAGCAAGTTTACCAACAACGAAAGATCATATTCCTGATTTTATTGAAAAAAACATGGTTGTATAAATGTTGATAAAATAATTATGATTTAAAATAATAACCTTTACCATCGCAAACCAGACAATCTGGAATTTGTCCTTTACACCTGCATTCAAATACATTTTCGGGTATATAGTTTTGAT
>CBFCXR010000226.1:0-4166 GCA_965602045.1 uncultured Bacteroidales bacterium
TTATCGTCCCAAAAGAATAAGGAAAACGCTGTATAAAATAATAACAGTTGTAAGCAGGGGTTGTGTATGCCTTAACCAGCTTCTGGCGCTCCAGGGTGATAAAGGCAATTTTGATGCCGGCAATTTTACGCGCGGGGATTTGATTTGCGATATGGAAAAAATCTCAAACATAAGGCGTAGTTTGGCAATAAGCAAGGAAATTAAAAGGGGACAGCCCCCTTATTGATCTACTGATTTAATGAATTGTAAATTCAACCTGTCCGTCCAGCCCCGACACACATTGCAAAGACAATTCTTCAATTGAAAAAATGATTATATTTGAACGAAATTTTCTAATTTAAAACGTATTTTATAATAAGATCGTAATGAAAATCATCAAAATAAGAATCATTGCCACCGGAATACTTATTCTATTCACGATTATTTCCGGTATCTGGCTGAGTAAATTAGGAAGGCCCTTAAATGTCGTAATATTTGCAATCCACAAGATAATAGCACTTCTAACGACTATTTTAACAGTAATTATCATTTATCAACTTCAAAAAAATATTAAACTAAGTAATGTTGAATTAATATTAATAGCAGTAACCGGATTAATATTTCTCATTGCACTTATTTCCGGCGCTTTATTGAGTTTTGAAAAACCGGTTAATTTAATATTATTGACTATACATAAGGTAACACCCTTTCTTATAGTTGTTTCCACTGCACTGACTATTTACATCCTGGAAACCGGCAGGTAGAATGTTTAAAAGATGGACCGCACACATATCTGGCATAAGCATACAACTTAAACATAACTTACAGGATGATGAAAAAAGAGCCTGAAAATATGACACCCGAAGAATTGGGGCAGCAGTTCCCGATAATGTTAATACCGCCAAATCCTGAATGGATTAAATTGTTTAAAGCAGAAAAAGGAAAAATAGAAAATATTTTAAGCCCCGGAAATATTATTCGGATTGAACATATTGGCAGCACGGCTATCCCTGGTCTGTTAAGCAAACCAACAATAGATATGATTATTGAGATACCGGAAAAAACAAATAATGAAAACATAATTAAGGGGCTGAAAAGTATTGATTATCATTATATTCAAAGACTTGATAATCCGCCGCCCCACATGATGTTTGCAAAAGGATATACTAAAAGCGGATTCAAAGGACAGGCATATCATATTCATATTAGGTATAGCGGAGACTGGGATGAGATATATTTCAGGGATTACCTTAAAAAGAATCCCGGGGCCGCTTCTGAGTACGGAGTTCTAAAGCAAAAACTTGCAGAGAAATATAAAAATGACAGGGAAGCATATACAGATGGGAAAACTGATTTTGTAAAACGAATTACAGCAATAGCCCGAAAAGATTTTCACAAACCGTTAAGTAATTATAAGAAATAATAAAAGAAAAGCAGGTACCCTTTGAAGAGCAAATGATGCTGAATATGGGTCAACTGTTAAGTATTCCCTTTGTAGTAGCAGGAATAGTTATTATAATACTCTATATAAACAGGGGACAGCAACGACGATATGAAATTAGATAACAGGATGCTTTTTAGCATAAAAAAAAATGGATATTCGGTACGCTGTGTTAAAAATTAATATTAATCGAAATTTTTTTTAATTTTAAATACAAAATTATGAAACGCAGAAAATTTATTCATACGACACTTTTTAGTACAGGCACAGTCGTCTTTGGAAAGAGCCTTTTTGCTTCTGTATTAAACGATAAGAATATGAAACTAACAATGATCTATAACAACATTTCCGACAGTTCAGATTTAATCAGTAAATGGGGATTGTCAATGTGGATCGATTACAGCGATAAAGCAATTTTATTTGATACGGGTGGGGAAGAAGAGGTGATCCTTAATAATATAAGGCAACCCGGACTGGATTACAATAAACTTACAGCAATAATTATCTCCCATAATCATTGGGATCATATTAACGGCCTTACGGCAATTCTTGAAAAAACAGATTACAAATTGCCTGTTTATGTTCCTCTTGAGGATTCAAAGTCAATACAGGAAAAACATCCGAAAGCTGATATCAAGGGGATTGACAACTTCATGGAACTTAACACCAATACATGGACAACAGGGCAACTTAAGGGCAATTTCAGGAATGGTTATATTTATGAGCAATCACTGGTTCTTTCTTTAAATGAAAATCTTTTTATTATTACCGGCTGTTCACATCCAGGCATTGTTAACATCGTAAAGAAAGCAAAGGAAATCAATCCTGAGGGCAAGATAAAACTCGTTGCCGGCGGTTTTCATCTTTTAAGACATTCAAACGATGAAGTTAAAAACATATCAGATGAACTTAAAGCACTGAATGTACAAAATATTGCCCCCTCCCATTGCACTGGCAATGACGCTATAAATGTTTTTAAGCAGGAATGGGGCGAAAATTTTGTTAACCTTAATCTTGGGGATACATATAACATTTAGTAAAAAGGGTATAACATAATTTATTTGGTGATTTGGAGATTATTTTCTCGCTACTCGCTGCTGTTTGCCAGCGACTCGTAACTCGTCTACTCGTAACTCATATAAAAAATTGGCCATAAATTATTTTCACTATTTTGTAAAATTATTTAGATTTATACTGTTTTCATCTGCTTATTATAATAAGACATGAAGATACCAATACTGTCATTATTAATTCTTTGCCTTTGTTTTCAGGGATTCTCGCAGATTATTGAAAATGTTGATTATAATATAGAGGGTGATATAATATCCGTCACTTATGATCTCAATAATTTCAAAGCCTCTGCAAAATATAATATTAATCTGAAATTTGTTAATGACAAAGGAAGTACGGTTATTCCCGAATCAGTTGAAGGAGATATTGAATTAGTTAAAGGAGGAAAGAATAAAAAGATCATCTGGAATGTAGTAAAAGATATTCAGGAAATGGAAGGACAGTACAAAGCTGTGGTAACAATAACAAAACAGGAAACAAAAAACCATACTATTTTCTTAAGCCCGAATTTACCCTGGGCTCCTTTCGGAGCCAGATACGCGTATATTAAAAAGTATGGTTGTTATGTTTCATTTGCATCTGATTTAGGATTAATTGATGGGACTTTTCATTTTACAGGAGGATTGGTTGCCTCTGTAGCAAAGAGAACCAATATATATTTGGGAGGGGGGATGGAAATATTATGGCAGGAACCAATTGGAGAGTCCGGAGTTTTTCTTAAATTTAATAATATTACTGTTGATATTATAGGTGTTGGTATCAATTTTAACGACAGTGAATATTGTTACACTAAATTCGGAGTTGGCATTAATTTCTGAAAATAAAAAATCTGAAAAATGAAAAAAATATTGCTTTATTTTTTTATTTTTTTACTGGTTTCCTGTTCGGTTGATTTACTGTCACAGCAAGGTGAAAGCGGGTATAAAAAGGTAAGTATTACCCGTGATAAAGACATAATAACTGAACCTGTAACTGAGAAAGTAAGGGAAGTACCTAAAGACATTCCCGGCAAGGAAACAAATTATGATATTGACATTAACATACCTGTATCAGGCAAAAGGCATTCTAACAGGTATGCATTAATTATCGGCAATGAAGATTATCATTCGTTCCAGACAGCAATGAGTAATGAAATTAATGTGGAATATGCCAAAAGGGATGCAGAGTTGTTCAGGCAATATGCATTAAAAACTATAGGCATACCTGAAGAAAATATATTGTTCAAAATCAATGCCGGCCATATTGAAATGAAACGTATGTTTCAGAAAATTAACCTTATTATGAAACATTCAGGCGCAGAAGCCGAAGTATTTGTTTATTATTCCGGGCATGGCTTCCCTGACCTGGCAACCAAAATCCCATATTTAATTCCTGTGGATGTTTCTGCCTCTGATTTGCAGTACGGACTAAAATTAGAAGACATTTACAGGGATTTGGCCGAATATCCCGGCAAAAGAGTAACAGTATTTCTGGATGCCTGTTTTAGCGGAGGAGGCAGGAATATTGGACTGCTGGCAGCAAGGGGAATAAAAATCAAACCCAGGGTCGAACCTGTTAGCGGTAACCTGGTAGTATTTTGCGCAAGCAGTGAGGACCAGTCAGCCTTACCATATAAGGACAAGAAACATGGACTTTTCACATACTATCTGCTGAAAAAAATTCAGGAAACCAGGGG
>CBFCXR010000227.1:0-4135 GCA_965602045.1 uncultured Bacteroidales bacterium
TATTAAGAACTAGCAATTCACAATTAAGTGTTGTTGCAGTAAATGGTTGCTGTTATGGAAGAGATAACCGACCTGATAAAGGGGATTATTACAAGTATTGCGGACAAAAGTTTTGGGAATTTATTTCGGGTGATGCAGATCTTTATACTGGAATTATTGAACCCCTTGGCCATAAAGCGAAGGAAAAAAATGACGAGTTCATGAAATCTTATTCGCAAATGATTAACAAACTCACAAAAGAGTTTGCCAACGAGTATTGCAAAGACAATGGTGAAATAAATTGGGAAAAACTGGTTCGATATAATTCATCAACACTTTATTCAAAGAAAAAAAAATAATTCAAAGTATTACACCGGATATCTAAATATAATAATACAGGTTAATTTTTTTTTATTGCGTATTTTTTCACTCCACACACATTTCGCTTCGTTTCACTACGCAAAAAGAGTGTTCCGCTAAGTAGCCATAAGAGAAAAAGTCAATTCTCCTCCCCTCTTATTTTACTTTTTATAATGTTTATTGGATAGTTGATAATGTTCGACCTTAAGTCCTAAGCTATATTAACATAATGCTTAAGCATTATAAGACACATATTTAAATACATTTCTTATAATTGGCACTATATTAAATAGCCGCTTTTACCTTCATAAATAAAATTTCTTTTTTAGGGTTACTTTTTATTAAATTTAGGAATTATACATTGAAATATGTAACTTTTTGTATTTCATATGAATATAAATGAATATGAAAGTAAATTTTATTTTAATAATTGCATTTATTCTCAGCCTTAACCTGTCAGGGCAAAATAACGCTCCACAATTTACTTCTATTCCTGATACAATTATTTATGAAAGTATTCATTATAGTTATCTATTAACTGCATATGATGCAGATGGTGATAGTATTGAATTCCTGTTTGTTGATTTTCCGCAATGGTTAAGTTTATTCGAAATTAGTATTGATTCGGTATATATTTCAGGTTACCCTGATGAAAACTTTTATACAATGCCTGTTAAAATTGGAATTACAGATGAAATAGATACAACTTACCAGATATTTAATATTTATTTATATTGCAGCAGTTGTGGAATATCGATATATCCCCAACCAATAGATACAGCTTATGTTAATTATAATTATGAATATAATATATATGCCGGAGTCTGTGAACCAGGATCAGAAATTTTATTTGAGTGTGATACACTTCCAGCTTGGCTAAATCTCGAAAATACTGGCCTTAGCACAGCTGTATTGTCAGGTATACCTACAATTAATGATTTAGGAACTTTTGAAATAATTATCAAAGTCTATATCCCCAATGATCCATGCCTTAATGATACATGGTTAATATTCGATTTGAAGATCTTAGACCAAATAACCTCAGTTGATAAGAATTTTATTAATAATTTAAAAGTTTATCCCGTTCCGTGTAAGGATAGATTATATATTCAACCGGGTAATAAATCATCTAAAAATTATATTATTAAGATTTTTAATGCTATAGGTAATAATGTGTTAATTATCAATAATATAGAACAATGTCATGAAATAGATATATCCTTCTTAACTAATGGAATATATATATTGGAAATTTCAGATGAAAATAATAATGTTGTCTTATTAGATAAGCTTATTAAACTGAAATAAATGTAAAATACATTTGATGAATTTTATTATACAGCTCCACACCCATTTCGCTTCGTTACACTTCGCAAAAAGAGTGTTCCGCTAAGTAGTATTTGAGAAAAAGTTAATTCTCCTCCCCTCCTTTTTACTTCTTATAATGTTTGTTGGTAAGGTGTAATTGTTGGACTTCAAGTCCAAAGCTATATTAACATAATGCTTAAGCATTATAAGACACGTATATAAATACATTTCTTATAATTGGCACTATATTAAATAGCCGCTTTTATGCCCTATCCCGACATCAATCGGGATTTTTGATAAAATTTAATTCTGCTCCAACTTGGTTGGTGTGGAAGTAGCCTTTCCTGTAAAGTCTAAAATGTTTTAGGATTGTATTACATTTAATTGTATTACTGAAAAAAAAGATCTTCCCCGTTATCTTAAGAATTCTACTATTATCTTTGTTTCTCTCAATTTTATGCTAATTCAATATTTCCTGCATAGCCCTTTCAATAACTGTGTCGATACCATTATCTACATCATTATTGTCTAATATAACATAAACATCAGGTGGTATGCCATTTTCATAGCATATTCCATCAGGAGTAAGCCATCTTGCTATTGAAAAGGTATACAACCAGCAGTTTGGTAATTGACCGCCCCTTGGAAATCCCAGGCCCCCTCCTGTAGTGTCGCCAACTAAAAATGTGTTTGGTAATGCTTTTACTCCTAACGAAAAGCACGAAGTTGCACTATAGCTTCCCCTGTCAACCAATACAGCTACTTTTTTGGTGTATTGAACTGAACCTGTTGGAACAGCATATGCAGGCTGGGCTTCATGAAAATCCTCATGCCCGGGTCCATTTTTACAAATCAGGTTGTATATCAATACTTTTTCATCGGTAAACCTATTTATAAGATTAAATAGACCATAAGTCCAAAGCTATCTTAACATAATACTTAAGCATTATGAGACATTTTATCTCATAATTAACATTATATATAAATAGCCTGAATATACTAAGAATATACGACTTTTGAAAATAACTTATTTTCTTATCTCTTTTTCAAACCAAAGAATATAATCATCTAATTTTGATATTAAATAATATGGAAGATTTAATAAATAATACTCTTTGTTTTGTGGTGTAATTACTTTATTAATAGAAAGGTTCCCAGAATAAATCCTAATAGCTAGATTGTGATTGGCAATATCCATAAATAGATGAAGCGATTTAAGTTTACCAGTTGGACCCGATTTAACTTCGATAGGTATAATTAAGTTTTTAGATTTATATAGATAGTCTAATTCAGCTGTTGATGTTTCTTTCTCCCTAATCCAAAAGTTAATATCATTAAATATATTGTATTCTTTTGCTAACAGTTCTTGTCCTACTATATGTTCTGCGACAATACCACTATAAGAAGAACTTAAATCTTTAATTCCAATCAATTCCTGTTGAATACCAACAAAATAATTCAACAACCCAGTATCTAAAACATGTAGTCTTGGAGATTTTCTTTTGTTAGGAACTAATGGATTTTCAATCCTTGTAGATGGATAAACAAGCTTGATTAACATTGCTTGTTCAAGGATTCTTAAACCTTCCCCCATTTCCCTTGAACCATAATTTGATTTACCAAATCCATGAAATTTAATCCTCTTACCAGCTTCATCAAAAGATGATCTTATTGCATGTCTTATAAGTTGAACCTGTGTTGAATTTCGGGCATATTTTTCTACATCATCCATATATGATACTAATAATGATTCATAAATCCTTTTTAATGATGTTAAATCATTATTCTTAATATAATTCTCAATAATTTCAGGCATTCCCCCTAGCAATGCGTAAGTATTAAATAATTTTAATAGTTTATCATGTGCATATTCTGGAATAGGAATTTTATTTATCAGTTCTAAAACAGCTTTTTCTTCACTTGCATCTAAGAATTCATAAAATGATACTGGCCGAATTACTCTATATTCAACACGTCCAACTGGAAAACTAATAGACTTATCAAATAAAGTTTCTAATAATGAACCTGCAGCTATTACATATATATCAGGCGCTTGTTCATAAAAGTATCTTAATTGAGTAATGGCAGCTGGAACTTCTTGAATCTCATCAATGAATAATAACGTATTCTGTATATTTCTCTGTCTATTCTTAATAAGAAATATAGCTTGTATCAGATCAGCAGTATTAGGATATTTTTCAAATATTTCACTATCTTCTGGTCTTTCCAGGTTCAGGTAGATGTATTGATCGAATTGTTTTGCAAATATATTAATTGCTGTAGTCTTACCAACTTGTCTGGCACCCCTTAAAATCAATGGTTTTCGATTTGAAGATAACCTCCAATTTTCTAGTTCATATATTATATCTCTTTTAAACATGTCATAAATTTAGGGTAAATTATTTGAATAATTGTAATATATATAGAGTTAATTTAGTAATTATTTGTAATATTTTTTGAGTAAATCTCACTCCACACACATTTTGCT
>CBFCXR010000228.1:0-4033 GCA_965602045.1 uncultured Bacteroidales bacterium
ATAGTATATATGGATATTGCTTCTGCTGAACTTACTAAATATGCAGCAAATTCAATGTTGGCAACAAGAATAAGCTTTATGAATGAAATAGCTAACCTTTGTGAATTAGTTGGCGCTGATGTCAACTCTGTTAGACAAGGTATTGGCAGTGATCCTCGTATTGGAAATAAGTTTATTTATCCCGGAATAGGCTATGGAGGTTCATGTTTCCCAAAGGATGTTAAGGCACTAATTAAGGCTGCAGATGACTATGGATATTCGTTAAAAATTTTGAAAGCAGTTGAAGATGTTAATAACTATCAAAAAGAAATAATATTTAAAAAGATTAAAGAATATTATAACGGAAACCTGAATGGAAAAAACTTTGGTGTCTGGGGATTATCATTTAAACCAAATACAGATGATATCCGGGAAGCACCGTCACTTACCCTTATTCGTAAATTACTGGAAGCCGGAGCTAATATAAAAGCTTATGACCCGGCAGCTATGGATGAGGTTGAAAAACAACTCGGGAATAGCATTGAATATGCCAAAGACTTGTATGAAGCAGTAATAGACATTGATGCATTAATACTTGTTACTGAATGGTCGGAGTTCAGAATTCCTAATTATAAAGTCTTAGCCAAACTTATGAAACAAATGATTATTTTTGACGGAAGAAATATTTATGAACCCGATGAGCTGAAAGAACTGGGATTTGAATATTTCTGTATAGGAAGAAATACTAATAATGTCATTAAGAAGACTTAAGCATATTTAGTAATTAATATTTTATAATATGTTAAGCTATACTATAATATGAAGAAAATTTTAATAACCGGAGGTGCAGGATTTATTGGATCACATTTATGTGAAAGATTATTAAAAGAAGGAAACGAAGTAATTTGTCTTGATAATTATTTTACAGGCAATAAAAGCAATATTATTCATCTTTTAAATAATCATTTCTTTGAAATCGTACGTCATGATATTATAACGCCATATTTTATTGAAGTTGATGAAATATATAATTTGGCTTGCCCTGCCTCACCTATACACTATCAGTATAATCCGATTAAGACCATAAAAACTTCCATAATGGGATCTATAAACGTCTTAGGCTTAGCTAAACGCATAAAAGCAAAAGTATTACAGGCGTCAACCAGTGAGGTTTATGGGGATCCAAAAATTCATCCGCAAAATGAAAGTTATTGGGGAAATGTTAATCCTATAGGCAGACGTTCATGTTATGATGAAGGAAAAAGATGTGCTGAAACATTATTTATCGATTATAAGCTGCAAAATAATGTTAAGATCAAAATAGCGAGAATATTTAATACTTATGGACCTCACATGCATCCTCGTGATGGAAGAGTAGTATCCAATTTTATTGTTCAAGCCTTGCAAAATAAGGATATAACAATTTTTGGTGATGGATCACAAACCAGGAGTTTCCAGTATATTGAAGATCTTATTGAAGGCTTGACACGTTTCATGAACACTAGCGATGATGTTACAGGTCCGATGAATATAGGTAATCCAATAGAATTTCGAATTCTGGAACTAGCAGAAATGATAATAAAATTAACCAAATCAAAATCAAAAATCACTTATAATCCACTGCCGGAAGATGATCCGGTAAGAAGACTGCCGGATATCAGTCTGGCAAAAAAACTGTTAAATAATTGGGAGCCTAAGGTGCAACTAGAGGAAGGAATTATTAGAACTATTGAGTATTTTAAAAAAATATTAGAACTATGAAAGGCATAATACTTGCCGGAGGAGCTGGCACAAGATTATATCCAATAACAAAAAGTATATCAAAACAGATCATACCGATCTATGACAAGCCAATGATTTATTATCCTCTTTCGGTACTTATGCTTGCAGGTATTCGTAATATATTGATAATTTCTACACCTGAAGATATACATCTGTATGAGAATTTGTTAGGTGATGGTAATCAGCTAGGCATTAATATTTATTACGAGGTTCAGCCATCACCTGATGGGTTAGCACAGGCATTTATCATTGGTGAAAAATTTATTGGAACTGATAAAGTGTGCCTTATATTAGGCGATAATATTTTTTATGGTCATGGTTTTGGGGATGAGCTGACAAAAGCGACTAATTTTAAGAATAATGCCCTGATCTTTGGCTATTTTGTTACCGATCCTGAAAGATATGGTGTTGTTGAATTTGACAGTAAAGAAGAAGTTATTAGTATAGAAGAAAAGCCCGGTAAACCAAGATCTAATTACGCGATAACCGGATTATATTTTTATGATAATGATGTTATTGATAAGGCAAAATCATTAAAACCATCAGCCAGGGGTGAATTGGAGATAACAGATTTAAACAGGTTATATCTTAATGAAAAAAGGCTGAAAGTGAAAATTTTAGGGAGGGGAATGGCATGGCTGGACACAGGAACACACGAGAGCCTGCTGCAAGCTTCTAATTACATTCAGACGATTGAACAGAGACAGGGACTTAAAATTTCATGTATAGAAGAAATTGCCTATAAAAGAGGATTCATTAGTAAAAACCAGTTATTAAAATTGGCAGAACCTTTATTAAAAAGTCAGTATGGTAAATACCTGATGAATATTGCTGAAAATGTTATTTATACTGTTAATAACCAATAATTTACATGAAGATATTAAAAACAGAATTTGAAGGATTACTTATTGTTGAACCGAAAGTATTTGAAGATAACCGGGGATATTTCTATGAAAGCTATAATGTGAATAAATTTAAGGAAGCAGGACTGGAACATGTTTTCGTTCAGGATAATCAATCCAAATCATCGTATGGAGTAGTTAGGGGACTTCATTATCAGCTTGAACCTTATGCACAAACCAAACTTGTGCGGGCATTATATGGTAAAATATTAGATGTCGTTGTTGATATCAGAAAAAATTCACAGTCATTCGGCAAATGGATAAGTCTGGAAATTTCGGATGAAAACAAAAAACAACTGCTAATACCAAAAGGATTTGCCCATGGATTCGCTGTGCTTTCAGATATTGCAGTTATTTTATATAAATGTGATGAGTTTTATTATCCCGAGGCTGATAGAGGTATTAACTATAACGACAGGGACCTGAATATAAACTGGGGATTAAATCCCAAGGATATTAAAGTCTCGGAGAAAGATAAATTATTACCGGTATTTAAACATTCAGAAATGAATTTTAAATAATATCCTTAATGAAAAAAGTATTAGTAACAGGTTCCAAAGGACAGTTAGGTAGAGAAATTCAACTTTTAAGTGGTGAATATAAAGATATTGAATTCCTGTTTCATGATATTGATACTCTTGATTTAACAGACTATTTATTACTTGAAGAATTCTTTAATAATAATAAACCCTGTTATTTAGTAAATTGTGCAGCATACACTGCGGTTGATAAAGCTGAAAAAGAAAAAGAAACTGCCTTTAAACTCAATGCTGAATTACCCGGTAAACTGGCTGAGTTATGTCATAAATTTAATATTAAACTTATTCATATCTCAACTGATTATGTGTTTGACGGCATGAACTGCAGGCCGTATAATGAAGAAGACCTTCCAAACCCGCAATCTGTTTACGCTTTGAGCAAATATGAAGGAGAGCAGGCAATTTTAGAATATAGCCATTCAATTATTATTCGCACTTCATGGCTTTATTCAACATTTGGTAACAATTTTGTGAAAACAATGCTTGGACTGGGTGAGAGTAAAGACAAAATAAGTGTGGTTTTCGATCAAATTGGAACACCAACATATGCAAGAGATTTGGCCGATGTAATTCTAAAAATTATAAACTCATCTGTAACTGATGACAAAAAATTTATTTCCGGAATATATCATTATTCAAATGAAGGAGTTTGCAGCTGGTATGATTTTGCTTTTGAAATAATGGATATTGCAGGTATTAATTGCAAAGTTTTTCCGATACTATCCGAACTATACCCTCAACCTGCAAAAAGGCCATTATACAGTGTATTAAATAAAAATAAAATCAAATCGGCTTTTAATATTGAAATCCCCCACTGGAAGGATAGCCTTC
>CBFCXR010000229.1:0-4027 GCA_965602045.1 uncultured Bacteroidales bacterium
AAAATAAGTTGCCCGATAATATGAAACTGGCTTATCTGCCTTCACCGGGGATTCTACGGTTGAGATTGAGTGTATATGGCAATAATAAGACGCAGATGGAAAAAGATATTAAGATACAGGTTGAAAATCTTAATAGTATCATATCTGAAAATATCTTTGGATATGATAACGACAGGATAGAAGAGTTAGTTGGTAAGCTTCTTATAAAAAATAACCACAGGCTTGGAATTGCAGAAAGTTGTACAGGAGGTATAATCTCGGAATTGATAACTTCGGTTCCGGGGAGTTCAGCATATTTCAAAGGTTCAGTTGTGGCATATTCGAATGAAATTAAAAGGGATGTACTGGGAATAAGCGATGCAGATCTTAACATACATGGAGCAGTTAGCCAGGAAGTTGTCAGAAAAATGGCTGAAGGTGTTATGAGATTGTATAAAACAGATTATGCTGTTGCTACATCAGGCATAGCCGGACCTGAAGGAGGCACTGATTTAAAACCTGTGGGCACAACCTGGATTGCCGTAGCATCAAAAAATCAGACAATTACCATGAAATTTAATTTCGGTGATCACCGCGGCAGGAATATACTTAAGGCAGCTGTCACTGCACTTGTCATGTTAAGAAAACTGTTACTTTTGTCCTGACAAAAAAAGTAAATAATTACTATTTTAGCTTGCCAACACACTTCACGCCGATTCTGGCTTAAGTTTATAACTTAAGCTGGAGACATGCGGCGAGACGAATAAAAAGCAGCGAACTGCGAAAGGCTGATATCGAACAACAATAAATTACCAGTTTTATTTGAAAAATTAAATAAAATTAACGTACTTTGCGAACTATTTTAAAAATCGATTAAAGAACATTTTAAATGTCTAGAGTTTGTCAGATAACAGGTAAGAGGGTAATGTCCGGAAATAATGTTGCTCATTCAAATAAGAGGACAAAGAGAAAGTTTTATCCAAATCTGTTCGATAAAAGATTTTATCTGGAAGAGGAAGAACGCTGGATAAAGCTAAGGATTTCAGCCGCCGGAATTAGAATTATAACTAAAAAAGGCTTGAAAAATGCTTTGGCAGAAGCACAAAAAAAAGGATTTATAAGTAAATATTAGAATTATAATTTATGGCCAGAAAAGGTAATAGGGTACAAGTGATACTTGAGTGTTCGGAACATAGAAACAGCGGAATGCCGGGCGCATCAAGATATATCACTACCAAAAACAAGAAGAATACTACGAAAAGACTGGAATTAAAAAAGTATAATCCGGTACTTAAAAAAGTAACACTGCATAAAGAAGTTAAATAATAATTATAATGGCAAAGAAAGTAGTATCAACATTGCGAACAGGTGAAGGTAAAAATTTTACCAGGTGTATTAAAATGATAAAATCAGAAAAGACCGGTGCATATGTCTTTAAAGATGAACTGATACATAATGATCACATCAAAGATTTTTTTACCTTAGAAAAATAAGGTATCTTTCATAGATGATATATAGGCTTTCTTTATATAAAGAAGGCTTTTTTTTTATAAAAATCCGAAAATGGCAAGATTTGGCTTATTTTCAAAAGACAAGAAAGAAGAACTTAACAGGGGCCTGGAAAAAACTAAGGAGAGTGTTTTTAAAAAACTCTCCAGGGCTGTAGTTGGTAAGTCCAAAGTAGATGATGAAGTGCTGGATAACCTTGAAGAGGTTTTAGTTACATCAGATGTTGGTGTAAGTACTACGCTTAAAATAATTGAACGTATTGAATCAAGGATTGCAAAGGGTAAGTATTTAGGAACTGATGAACTAAATAGTATTTTAAAAGAAGAAATAGCTGAATTGCTTGAAGAGAATAGTATCGGGGATACAAATGACTTTGATTCTGATTTAACCGCCAAACCTTATGTTATGATGGTAGTTGGGGTAAATGGTGTTGGGAAAACAACTACTATAGCAAAATTAGCATATCACTTTAAAAAAGCAGGCAAATCAGTTTTGCTTGGCGCTGCAGATACCTTTCGTGCAGCTGCTGTTGACCAATTATCTATATGGGCAGAAAGGGCAGGAGTGCCTATTGTTAAACAGAAAATGGGTTCTGATCCTGCTTCAGTGGCATTTGACACTATTTCATCTGCTCAGTCACAAAATACTGACGTAGTAATAATTGATACAGCAGG
Organism: uncultured Bacteroidales bacterium; assembly: GCA_965602045.1. Classification (GTDB taxonomy): domain Bacteria; phylum Bacteroidota; class Bacteroidia; order Bacteroidales; family UBA10428. The sequence continues at coordinate 2,163 of CBFCXR010000229.1, forward strand.
AAGACTACATAACAGAGTTAATTTGATGAATGAGCTTTCAAAAATAAAGCGGGTGATGCAAAAGGTTATTACTGATGCACCTCATGAAATATTATTGGTTCTTGACGGCTCTGTAGGCCAAAATGCTTTTGAACAAGCTAAACAATTTACAAATGTAATCCAGATTACATCACTTGCTATCACTAAGCTTGACGGAACAGCCAAAGGGGGAGTGGTTATTGGAATTTCTGATCAGTTTAAAATACCTGTAAAATACATCGGTATAGGAGAAAAACTTGATGATATCCAGATTTTCAATAGATATGAATATGTTGATTCCCTTTTTTCTACTTAACGTAATACCTGGGTGGATATAATAGTATGGTGCTGTTAAATTACGTAAATGAAAAAAACAAAAAGCAAATCCCAAATAACAAATAAGCTCCAAATCTCAAATAACAAATAAGCTTCATACTCTGAAAACCACTGCAATGAAACGACACGTCAACATTGTTACCCTTGGTTGTTCGAAGAATATTGTTGATTCGGAATTCTTAATGAAGCAACTTGAGGCTAATAATATACAGGTTACTCATGATTCCAATTCAACAGAAGCAGATACAGCAATTATCAATACCTGTGGTTTTATTAAAGATGCAAAACAGGAGTCAATTGATACAATATTGCAATTTGTAAATGTCAAAAAGCAGAATAAAATTAACAAGGTAATTGTAATAGGCTGTTTATCGCAAAGATATGAGAATGTACTTAAACATGAGATTCAAGGTGTTGACGACTATTTCGGAACAAATGATATTAAAGCCGTATTAAATTCGCTGGATTTAAAATATAAAGATGAGCTGCACCTTGAAAGACTGCTGACAACACCCGGCCATTATGCTTATCTTAAAATTTCAGAAGGATGTGACAGAGCCTGTTCATTTTGTGCTATTCCCTTAATGAGGGGTAAACACAAATCAAAATCTATTGAAACAATAGTAAACGAAGCAGAATCGCTGGCAAACAATGGTGTAAAAGAATTGATTCTTATCGCCCAGGATTTAACTTATTATGGTATTGACTTGTATTCTGATCAAAAGCTTCCGGATTTATTAAAGTATCTTTCAGATATTAAGGGTATTGAGTGGATTAGATTGCATTACGCTTATCCGGCAAATTTCCCCCGCGATGTAGTCAAAGTAATCAGGGAACGGGAGAATATATGCAAATATCTGGATATTCCTTTTCAACATATTAATAATAAGGTACTTTCACAGATGCGCCGTGGAATAAATAAAGAAAAAACATATGAATTAATCGATTATCTGCGTACCGAAATTCCTGAAATTGCTCTTAGAACTACATTAATGACAGGACATCCGGGTGAAGGAAAAAAAGAATTTGAAGAACTTCTGGATTTTATTAAGCGGGTAAAATTTGACAGGCTTGGTGTATTTACTTATTCGGAAGAAGAAGATACTTATTCAGCGGAAAATCTTAAGGATACAATACCTGCCCATACCAAACAGAAGCGTGCAGATACAATAATGAAGGAACAAATGGTGATTTCTAAATTATTAAATGATAGAAAGATAGGAATTTCACTTAAAGTAATAGTTGACAGGAAAGACGGCGATTACTATATCTGCAGATCGGAATTTGACTCCCCTGAAGTTGACAATGAAATACTAGTACATAAAAAAGGAATAAATCTGACTGTCGGTAACTTTTATATGGCGGAAATCGTGTCTGCAGACGATTATGATCTTTACGGGGAGATATCTTAATATGCTAAATAATATTTGTAGATTCTAATTAATCTTTATATTTGTACTTCCGTAACTATTAATTCTAACTATTAAAGCAAAACTCATGAAAACAATGTC
>CBFCXR010000230.1:0-4014 GCA_965602045.1 uncultured Bacteroidales bacterium
GGGGAGGTTTGTTACTGAGGATCCGGTGAAGGATGGGGGGAATTGGTATGTTTATTGTGGTAATAATCCATTGGTGTTTGTGGATCCAATGGGATTGACACCTCTTCCTTTCCTTGAAGCAAAATTAAATGAACCACATAAATATGAATATATTCCAGAAGGTGCTTATGCCCATGCGACCAATCGTCCAGAACACCATGTAATTGAAGGTACTAGGGTTTTAATACCAACAGAGAGTATCGATTCTGATATTCCACAATTTGAATTAGAAAATCCAAATGTAGGTTCTTATAACCTATATCTTTACAGTAATGACTACATGGCTCAAGGAACATGGAAAATGATAGAAACAGCAGTAACAGACGCATATTTATATGGTGATTATGATTATAACGAAACAACAGATCTTTACGAGCCTTCTAATCCAAATGCAAGATTTATTGAAGTTAATTCAGATGATGAACTATTTGCAGTTACAACAGCTTATTATGAAGCAGTTAAAGCTGCAGGTGGAGAATCAATCAATTTATGGGTTGGTAATTTTCATGGCGAATGGAATCAATTAGTTCAAAACTATGATGCAAAGGATCCTCCCACCGGAGCTAATAATGATTTAAATTATGTAACAAAAGGGGAAATGCGCGACTTTACTCAAACTGGTGTAAAAATAGATCAATTTCATTTTTCAGCATGTCTTACTGCTGAACCACAAATGATTGGATATAACTTTACAGAATATTCAGCTAAACTTTTTAATGGTTTAGCTGAAGGGAATCCAACAGGAGCAGGACCTAATTGGGCTGGATATGCAGATGACTAGCGACAATTATTCTCCAAGTCTAACGACAATTAGAATCCACGTTTCTACACAATAGTATAAGTTCAATACAAAACCATATATTATACCCCTATATAGGAGTCTTAAATTTATTACCCTGATTATAACCACAAGGCTATTCTTATCTCTATAATAATCGCCTTTCCACGGGTTATCCACATGCTGCGTGGCGGGTGCCAAAAACATCCGCCAAAAGCAGCTTGTGGGTAACCCACGTCGCATTTGGTAGATATCTCCCCGCCCTTTTCTGCAGATAACATAAATCAACCGGGTCGTGGATATTAGGGTAACCGGTAATACATCAGATAATTATCCACAACTCCGGCAACAACTACATTGCATAATGACCAAACACGTACACTGCTGTATACTCCAGGCTTTTAAAGTACCTGTAAATAGTCTTATATCTAACAAATTCAATTTTATCATAACCCAAACAAAATGTCAAGAGCTTGTTAGGCGAAATTAATATTTCAAAAGCAACAAATCGATGTGCGGTGATAGTTTGAAAAATGCCTCTGATTCGCTCATAAACCGCCGTCAGCGAATTTTATACCCAACTTTGATATCTTAACACCATTGTGCTTTTAAAATCGTTTTTAGCCCGGTTTTTAACAAAAGCTCGTTATTCATTTCTAGCTTGTTTGCCGATAATATTAGTTATACGCTTTCCTGCATTTTCTAACCTGTAGCTTGGAATATTAAGCTCTATAATAATACTGTGATGTATCAACCTGTCTATCGCTGCTGCTGTTGTCATGGGATCTTTAAATATTTTTTCCCACTCTGAAAATGGAAGGTTGCTTGTAAGCATAATACTTGTTCGTTCATAACAATGAGCTAACAGAGTAAATAATACCTCCATCTCTTCACGGCTTTGGTGTACATATCCTATGTCGTCAATGATAATTGCATCAAACCGGGATAAGCTTTTTAATTTCCAGGCCAACTTTAATTCATTCTTTGCTCTTAAAAGATCCTGCGTTATAATACCGCATTTACTGAATAACACTCGTTTATTCTGATCTATTAATTCATATCCAATTGCACAAATCAGGTGGCTTTTCCCTGCTCCGGGATTACCAAATGCCAGTACATTCTCTGCTCGAACTGTAAATGACCCTTCAAGCAGTATATTGAGTTGATTATTGACTTTTAATGGCAAACGTTTCCGGTTGAATGTCTTTAAGGTTTTTCCTGTGGGTAATCTTGATTCACGTAGCAGCCGGGCTTTCCTTCTTGCAAGACGACTTTCATATTCCTGGTTTAGCAACTCAAATAGATATTGTTCATAACTCAAATTGTTTTGGACAGCCTGGGTGGTCATTTGTTTATAGCACTCTTTGATTCCAGGTAAACATAATTCTTTCAACAAAACTTTTATTTCATTTCTCATACACGGCCCGCCTTCTCACTAAGAAGTTTGTCGTAATCAGACAAATCTACAGATACAACTTTTGTTTCTTTTCTCAAATGTTGATTAGCTGATTGGGAATGTTCAACCATTTTCTTTATCTCACTGACTTCAATAGGTTTTCCACACTCAAGGTAATCTTTTAATGATTGGTTGACCTTATCTTCACTCACTTTGGCTGCAAGGTATAGTATTTTTAAGTATTCTTTGGTTGCCTTTATTTCTGTATGTTGCCTTTTTAAAACGTCATATGCCATTCTGAAATAGCTGGTTGGGTATAAGTCTTCACGGTATTTATAATTTTCAAATGCTCCTGGCTTTCTTATCAACCAATCGATAATATGTCTGTATTGTATGTAGTGTTTGCCATCGCCTCTTAACCTCGGTATTTCTGCAAGCTTTTTCTGGGCATACCATAACTCCAGGTAGTTTGCATATAGATAGACTTTCACTTTCTCTTTAATCAGCCGACTGTCTACTGAATACGTATTATGTTGTATGTTGATAGTTGAATATCCCGATACTTTCACCCTGAATTCCTTGGTGGAATCCAGTCTTGATGCCGGGAGTTCTTTTAATACCTTAAGTTCCTCCTGCAGTTTTTCATACCGGCCTGCATTTAGCTGCTTAAACAGTTTGTTCAGGAATTGTTTATATTCTTCCAGGCTTTCAAAATCTCTTGATCCTCGCATCATCAGCTGTTGGTCTAATGCTCGCTTAAACCGGTTATGCCTCTGTTCCACATCTCCATTCTCGTGAGGAGAGTTTGCTTGTATTTTCCTTCCCTCCAGTTTGTAGTGCGCCAATAATTCTGCATAGCTTTTTGTAAACTCACTTGAGTTATTTGGTTTTTGAACCGCTGCTGTTAACCTGTCTGTTTGATGTAATTCAGGTACTCCTCCCAGCTTCCATAAGCCATTTTGCAGTCCTTCACTTAAACTTTCAAAACTCTCTGAATAACATATCGTTCCTGTTTCCCAGTTCGAATATGTTAGTACAAAGTGATATATCAGATGATTATACTGCTCCCGCTTTATTGTTATTCCCAGCTTATCCATATGAGTATAATCGGATTGGCTTAACCGTCCTGGTTTGTGTATTTGCGGAAACATGACCTCTTTTGGGGGGCCTTCCAAGGCTCTCCACTGTTTGATTTTCCGCTGTAATGTCCGAAGTTGTCCATCTTGATACTTACCGGGATTTCTTCGCTGCAATTCAGTAAATACTGTTTTTGCTTCCAGTCCCGGATTCAAGTTCAGAAAACCCTTGATCTCTTCCCAGTCTTCGGCAAATGGATCTTCCCTGGTTTTCCAGGTATGGGGTTTTTTTAAATCATCCGGTAATTTCTCCGCCTTCAGGTATTTTCTGGCAGTTTGTTCATGCATCCCGGCTTTATCCGCACTTAATCGTAATGTTTTTTCCTGGTTCATGTATTTATATAACCTCCTGACTTGATTATTTGTTACCATTCCTACCCTCCCATGAGGGTATTGTGAACGGTTTTATCATGTTTTAAAACATGATTTTTAATTGTCGTCAGGAGTGGATTTTAATTGTCGCTGGTCATGGTTCATATTATTTTTGGATTATTAATCGCGCGAATTCTTATTTCCCCTTTACAAAGGTTAAGTGAAAAGAGCAGGAATTTTGCAAAAGGAAAATTGAATATTCGTGTTTCTGAAGAGAGGAATGATGAGATCGGTGATTTGAGTAAAGCATTTAACTTCATGGCATCGTCTATTGAAAGTAAAATAAATGAATT
>CBFCXR010000231.1:0-3911 GCA_965602045.1 uncultured Bacteroidales bacterium
GGAGCACTCTTTGCATGGGTATATAACAAAATTTCAGCAAAGAATGGAAAGGATTAATATATTTAAATTATTCAGGCCACTTGTAATATTAAAGCTCCCGATTTTATTACTTTTCAAATGGATTTTGAGAATTATAATATATATCTGCCGGCAGCGGATGTGAAATATCTTCTACTCCAAGCATTTTCATTGCTTCGAATAAAACTTTACCTGCATGGGCAAATGCAACTGCCGTATGATGCGGAAAACGTTTTTCAATTAATACATGGCGATAAAATCTTCCCATCTCCTTAATTGCAAAAATACCTATCCCTCCGAAGGACTTTGGATCGATATCCAGTACTTCGCCTTGTGCCATATATGATTTCAGATTAGTATCAGCTGTTGACTGTAACCTGAATATAGTTATTTCACCTGGCCTTATCTGGCCTTCAATAGTTCCACGTGTAATATCGGGCTTTTTCCCCGGCTCCATCAATCTGTGCATGATAAGCTGGTATTTCATAGCAGGATTCAGGAGGCATGCCGCTGTAGTATTACCGCAATGAAATCCCATAAATAAATCATTAGGTTTATAGTCTTTTACCTTATCCTTTTCATTTTCATACATATCATATGGCACTGTATTATTAATATCCAATATTGTAGGTGTATAGCCGGTTGCGCAGGCTGCAATATATTCACTTAACACGCCGTATATATCCACTTCGCATGCAACAGGAATACCTTCTGCTGCCAGTCTTGAATTTATATAACATGGAACATGTCCGAAATATTTTTCAAAAGCAGGCCAGCACTTGTTGGCAAAGATTCCGAATTTTGAATCTCCAAGGTTATTTTCCATGAATTTTCTTAATGCTACTTCGTATTGAGCAGTTTTAGCTAGCAAATCAGGATATGTATTTCCTCTTCCCAATTCCTTGGTCATGTCGGCAACAACTCCCTTGATATCGGGATCATTTTTTGCCTCCGTAACAATATCATACAGGTCTAATTCACTATTTTCCATAATTTCCACCCCAAGATCATATAGAGGCTTAATTGGGGCATTACAGGCCAGAAAATCCTGCGGACGGGGCCCGAAAGAAAAAATCTTAAGATGTTTTAATCCCAGAATTATTCTGGCAATAGGTGTAAAGTCCTTAATTTTATCTGCTATTTCTGATGGTATACCAACCGGATACTCGGGGATATAGCATTTTATTTTTCTTAATCCCACATTATAAGAAGTATTAAGCATTCCGCAGTAAGCGTCACCTCTGCCATGTATTAAATCATTACCTGACTCTTCAGCAGCCGCGGCAATCATTACAGGTCCATTGAACTTTTGTGCCAGCAATGTCGTTGGCCCTTCCGGCCCAAAATTCCCCAGATAAATTATCAAAGAATTAATATTCTTTTTCTTAATCTCATCCAATGCATTAACAACACTATTCTCATTTTCTATAATAGTCTGCAGTTCAGTTATTTCAATGCCCTCAGTTTTGCAGGCTTCAAGAACTTTTTTTCTTCTCTTCTGAGAAAGCTCTATTGGGAAACAATCCCTGCTTACTGCTATAATGCCTAAATTGATATCCGGAATATTTTTCATTTTAAGTTTGAATTATTAATTATTACACAGTTATTATATTGTCATTTATTTGTCCAAAATATATATCCTTAACATGTTATTGTGAAAATTGTTTTATTAAAAGTACAAGATTTAAAACAAATTTGAAATTTATCAATATTAGGTTCCGAAAGGGCATGTAGCCCTTTCGGAGTATCATTTTTCTTAATTCCAGAAATAAATATAAAACAGGATTATCACTCCAATTATTATTGCAGTGTTGATAACATCCCATTTATTCCAGCTTTCACGTGTCTCTGCCCTTTGTTCAGGCGTTGCTGTTCCATACACAAGCCCCTGAATCATCTTAGCTGTAGGTCTTGCAGTAAATTGGCTAATCAGCCAGATCGCAAATAAGCATATTAAAAAATTAAAAATTTCATAATGTAACCAGTTAATACTCACAAATTTAACACATAAGGCATCAATCTTATTTAATCCTTCAGTATATTCATTTCTATCCTCAATCCAGTCGGATACTACATCCTTTTTAGTTTTTATCATAGTAAAGATTTCTGCTTCTGATATATTACTTGAAATAGCCATATTCTTAACATTTTCATCCAGTTCTTTCCTTCCTTTGGCCAATTTCTCAGCATCTGAAAGTAAGTCTTCATCCCTGGCAAGGACATAATCCCCTATCTCTGTAACTTTAATTCTGGCTTCTTCCATCGAGATATTTTCCTTATCGGACAGGTATTTGGTTCTCATTTCCAGTTTTATAAAATCTTCAGAATAGTCTTTTACATTTTTACCAAATGTTCTTACATCTCCGGGCACGACCAGTGATTTGGTAATAATAAGCATTAAAAGCATGAACATTCCAATTGTAAATCCTGTAATAAGGCCCCAGAGTCCGCTTTTAGCGCTTGCCCTTTTCCAGAATACTCCTAAAAGAAACACTGCGGCAATTCCCGGTGCTAATAATGACTGAACCAATTGTAAATATTCATAGAGGACATTGCCAAGACCCCTCATAACAGGAATCCAGACTATTCCTAAAATTACTATTACAGCTGTGGCAACACGCCCTACAAAAACAAGATGTTTTTCAGAAGACTTGGGCCTGAATTTCTTATAAAAATCAACTGTAAATAACATAGAGGACGAATTAAAAAGAGATGCCAGGGAACTCATTAAAGCAGCAACAAGGCCTCCCACTACTACTCCCTTTAATCCCGGCATTAGTAAATCTTTTACAAGCATTGGAAATGCTACATCAGGATTCGGGAGAAATAATTTTTGTTGTTTAGCAAGTGAAAAAGCTATCAGGCCGGGAATTAGAAAAATAAAAACTGGCAACAGTTTAAGATACCCGGCAAATATTGTTCCCCTACGTGCGTTTTTTTGATTAGGAGCAGAAAGAGTACGCTGTACTATATACTGATCAGTACACCAATACCAGAATCCAATAATTGCCGAACCCAGCAATACTCCGGTCCAGGGGAACTCAGGATCCCTGGATGAGCGTACAAGTGTTAGCATATGATCATTTCCGTGACCAGTTGTAGTTTCTTTACATATTCGTACAAGTTCACTCCATCCTCCTAATTCGATAAGGCCAACAATAAGAATCACAATTGATCCTATAAGTAAAACCGGTGTCTGCAAAACTGATGTATACAAGACAGATTTCATGCCTCCAAAAATGGTATAAAGACCTGTTATAACAACCAGTCCGATTGCCCCAACCCAGAAAAAATCTATTTCAAGAGAACCTATTTCAATATAATCAATGTCAAAGACAGTTTTAAAAACAGTCCCTCCTGCCCATACAGTTACTGCTACTTTAGTAAGAACGTAGCTTATAAGAGAAATAATTGATAGAATGGAACGGGCTCCTGAACTGTATCTCTTTTCAAGAAATTCCGGCATTGTAAAAACCATACTGCGTGCATAAAACGGAACAAAAAGCCAACCAAGAACCAGTATTAACCAGGCATGCATTTCCCAGTGCGCCATTGCCATTCCACTATCGGCGCCAGTTCCTGCAAGTCCGACCAAATGTTCTGAACCAATATTAGAGGCAAAGATAGATGCTCCTATCGCAACCCAACCTACATCCTTGCCAGCCAAAAAGTAATCTTTTGTATTCTCCTCCTTTTGTCTTAGAACCCATATTATTATTCCAACTAAAGCAAGAAAAAACAAACCAAGTACAATCCAGTCCAGTGTAGTCATATTTTTAGATATTTAATATTAATATAGGCATGCGTAAAAAATTAAAGTATAAAAATAACACTTATATTGAGATTTCAAAATGCTATAATAATTTTGATAATTGCCATTAAGTAAAATAATA
>CBFCXR010000232.1:0-3876 GCA_965602045.1 uncultured Bacteroidales bacterium
GGTATAGCTCACGAAATTAACAATCCGCTCACCTCTATACTTAATTTTGCTCACTTGCTTAAGCAGAAAAAAAGTAACAGTGAAGAGGATCTGAGAGATTTGAATATAATAGTCCAGGAAACAAACCGGGTACGTAAAATTGTAAGAGAATTATTGGATTTCGCTCGTCAATCGCCCACCAATAAGGAATGGATAGATATAAATTCTATTCTGCAGCAATTGGTGCAACTGATAAAAAGACAAAAGGAATTTCGCGATATTGAAATTATTGGGAATTATACTGAAGGATTACAGACCTTTTTAGCTGATAAAAATCAATTTCAACAGATTTTTTTAAATCTTTTACTTAATGCGGCAGAAGCTATTACTCAAACAGGTAGTATAACTATTATTACTTCATCTACAAAGGATCATATTGAAATTAACATAACGGATACGGGATGTGGGATTAAAGAGGAGAATATAAATAAAATTTTTGATCCTTTTTATACTACTAAACCTGCTGGAAAAGGAACAGGTTTGGGATTAAGTGTTAGTTATGGTATTATACAACAATATAGCGGTATTATTAAATGCAAAAGTAAGGAGGGTGAAGGAACTGAATTTTTAGTGGTTTTGCCCTATCAGAAAGCAGAACAAAACTCAGAAACTGAAAAATAAAAATGGATGATATTAAATCAAATAATCATCTAAAGGTTAGGAAAAAAGTCTTAATCATTGATGATGAATCGACTATTGGAATTAGTTGTAAGCGTGTTTTAGAGCAAGAAGATTTTGAAGTTGTGTTTCAACAAAGTGCAAGAAACGGATTAAAAGAAGCATTGTCAGGTGAATATGATTTAATTCTTCTTGATTTGCTATTGCCTGAAATTGAAGGAATGGAAATACTTAAGACCATTAAGTCAAAAGGTATTACTTCTGAAGTAGTTATTATTACCGGTTATGCTACTGTTCAAACAGCTGTTGAAGCAATAAAATTAGGCGCTGCAGATTATATTGGCAAGCCATTTACTTCAGATGAATTATTAATCAATATAAAAAAAGTAATAAAGCATTCTGATTTGTTAAAAGAAAATATTGCCTTAAAAAGGGAATTACATATACATCAAGGTTTCAAAGGAATTATTGGAGAAAGTCCTGAGATGAAAAAAGTTTTTTCTATTATCAAACTCGCAGCTCCAACAGATAGTAATATATTAATTACAGGTGAAAGTGGCACCGGAAAAGAAGTAATAGCACAGGCGATTCACAGAATAAGTTTACGAAAGGATAAGCCATTTATTGCCTGTGATTGCAGTGCACTAACACCTACTCTTCTAGAGAGCGAACTATTTGGACATGTCAAGGGTTCCTTTTCCGGAGCAATTTCAACCAAACAAGGTCTTTTTGAAGTAGCCAATAATGGCACATTATTTTTGGATGAAGTATCAAATATTAATTTAGAAATACAAAGCAAATTACTTAGAGTACTTGAAACTAGAAAATTACGTAGAGTTGGAGACACTGCTGAACGAACTATTGACATACGATTAATTACATCCTCAAATAGAGATTTATCAAAAATGGTTAAAAATGGTGATTTTCGTGAAGATCTTTTTTATCGTTTACAGGTAATTCCTATTCATCTTCCTCCTTTGCGAGAACGGCATGAAGATATCATAACTTTGACTACTACGTTTTTAGATAGCATTAGAAGAACCAACGATATACGAGCAAAATATTTTTCTCCGGAAGCTATTGAAATTCTCGAAGAATATCAATGGCCCGGTAATATCAGGGAATTAAAAAATATAATAGAAAGGGTTACAATACTTTGTGATTCGGAGATTATTGAACCCAGGCATTTACCCAAAGAGCTAAGTATTATAACTAAAGCATTTTCATTAGAAGAGTACCCCAATAATTGGGGAGAATTTAAAAAATATAAGCTAAACGCTCAGAAAGAATTATTGGCTCAGATTGAGAAACAGTTCCTGGCCGACGCACTTAAACACGCTGAAGGTAATGTAAGCAAAGCAGCAAAAAATGTAGGAATGCAACGTACAAATTTTCATTCGCTTCTTAGAAAATATAACCTGAGTTCTAACAATTATTAATAACTCGTGTGTTTTTAAAAAATAATTATGCAAATACAACCATTAATAATTGAACCTATAGGTATAATCCATTCACCATATAAAAGCTTAAGTGATATTCCTATTCAGGGTAATTTAAATAAAAAAACTGAAGCTTATGCAGAGCTGAGTAAAAATTATAAAGATGGATTACTTGATTTGGATGGATTTAGCCATGCAATTCTCATATATTATTTTCATGAATCGAAACGTGAAGATATTATAGGAAGACCTTATTTGGAAAATCAGGAACATGGGATATTTGCCATTAGAAGCCCCCATAGGCCCAATCACCTGGGATTATCAATTGTTGAAGTAAAACGGATAGATGATAATAAACTGTATTTTGCCTGTGTTGATATGTTAGATGGGACTCCATTAATTGATATAAAGCCCTATATTAAGTATTTTGACCACAACGAAAATGTGAAATCAGGATGGCTGGAAAAACATTTTAAATAATGAGGTTTATAAATTCACTAAATTATGAATAACAAAATTACAAGGTGGGGTGTTGGCCCGAAATTTTTATTTTTTTCGGTTGCCTATTCTTTGTTCGTAGCTATAATGCATTATATATTCTTGCCTGAACTGAAATTTATTGTATTTAATCGCTTGATAAATACTATCCTGGGAATTATATTAATATTTGCCGGGCTTCCGTTATTTCTTATTCCTGCATTTATAATTGATAAATATTTTGAAAAAGGTGAATTAGCAACCAAAGGTGTTTATAGCATTATGAGACACCCTATATATGGATCCTGGATTGTGTTTATTATTCCCGGAATTGTTATACTTCATGGATCAGTTATAAGCATTTCAGTCCCATTATTTATGTATTTTGTATTTAAACTAGTTATTAAAAGAGAAGAAGAATATTTATTAAAAAAGTTTGGAAATGATTTTTTAAAGTATAAAAAAAGCGTGAATGCTATTTTCCCCACAATTAAACCTAAGAAAAATTAATCAGATAAAATATGAAAGAGTGTAAATGGTATACTGCTTGTCCGATGAAGAGATATCATGAATTGGGAGTATTGGATAAATTCTGGATAGAAGAATATTGTAAGGGAGACTGGGGAAAATGTATACGTTATAAAATGGAAGAAAATGGCAGATATCATCCTGATTGGATGCTGCCGGACGGGAGTATAAATGAAAGATTGGCAAATCAATAATAGAAGTATATAAAAATGGCAATATGCAGTAAATGTCTGAAAAGGCTAATAATATGGATTTTGCTTACTATTATAAGTTTAGTTATTGGATTGTTACTGGATTTAAATGTCGTGGAGACAAAAAGTTTTCCTGTTTTTATAAGGATAGCTGGAGCTATAGGTATGATTTTGGCTCATTTTCTGTTGAAAAGGACAGGTAAATTGCTCCGGAAATTTGGTGAATGTGAACTCTGGGGATGGTCAACAAAGATTATTACTGAAAACATTTACAAATGCGTCAGGCATCCTCATCATCTGGGTGTGGGCCTGTTTATGACATTTTTGGGATTGCTTGCAGGATACCCGGTAACATTTTTAATTGTTACAATTAGTCAGTGGTTATGGGTATTACTTTTTGTAATATTTATTGAAGAAAAAGAATGCCTGGAAAAGTTCGGTGATCAATATATAAAATATATGAAGAATGTTCCTATGTTAATAGGGAATCCCGAATGCATTATAAAAGAATTACTTAAGCCTGCAGATAGTTAATAGCTTTAGTAATCAAAAAAAAATTCCTTCTATATCCTCTTAAAGAAGTT
>CBFCXR010000233.1:0-3870 GCA_965602045.1 uncultured Bacteroidales bacterium
CAGATATTTCTAAAGAAGTAGAGGGGACAGCTAAAAACGAACATTCCACCTGCGCCTGGGCTTCGGTGGATAAACGAGAAATATATTACTATATAAGTTATTAGGTATCATCAAAAAACCTATCCGGAAAATTCACCAGGTAGAGCTTCTTTGTTGCCCTCGTAAGCGCTGTATATAACCATCTTAAATATTCAATGTCAATCATATTTTCAGTAACATAGCCCTGATCTACGAATATTGTTTTCCATTGACCGCCCTGTGCTTTATGACATGTTATGGCATAAGCATACTTTACCTGTAATGCATTAAAAAATTCACTATTTCTTACTTTTTCATATTGCTTCTTCTTTGGTTTTATTTCTTTAAAGTCTTCTATAACAGAATAAAAAAGCCTTTTATTATCCTCATTACTCATTGCTGCTGAGTCGATTGAAAGTGTATCTAACATAATTTTCGCATCAAATTCTATATTGTAGTCAGTGAGTCTCAGAGTCACATCTGCAAACCGGAAACCGTATAAATTGTGATATTTATGAATTTTTAATACTTCAACAATATCACCGTTTGCAATAAAATCAATATTGTCATCTTCATAAAACCAATAATAGTTATTCTTTACAACCATTAAAATATCACCGGGAACAAGCTCTGCTTCATAACTCAATATCTGGCCTCTTATTCCCTGGTTGTATTTATTTGCATTTTTATTAGATCTACAAATTATCATTGTTTCATTAATTCCAAATTTATCGTATGTAGCTGAAATTTCTTCAATTAATTCCCCACCCGTAATGTTTATTATATCATCAAAGCCTGATACTTTAAATTTTGGTAACCGTATTTTACTTTCGGAAATGTTTGTTCTTAATTGTGTTGCATTTAAAAGAATGCCTGAGTTCATTGATTGTCGTAACACATCAGTCAGCTCAATATACCCGGATTTTAATCCGTATGATTCAATATTAAACACATCTAATGCCGGGCTATTAGTTATTCCAACAGGAGGTAACTGAGCAGTGTCTCCAATAAGTATTAATTTGCATCCGATATTATTATAAACATATTTAATTAAATCATCAAGCAACCTTCCTGATCCAAATAGTGAATTATCACCAGCCTGGTTTGAAATCATTGAGGCTTCATCAACTATAAAATATGTATTTGAGTGCAGGTTTTTTTCAAGCACAAATTTTCCAAAACCATCCTTTGAGGATTTTTGCCTGTATATTTTTTTATGAATAGTGTAAGCTACTTTTCCTGAGTACGATGTTAATACTTTTGCGGCTCTGCCGGTTGGTGCCAGTAGGAGCGATTTAATTTTTAATTTTCTGAAAGTCTTTACTAAAGCACTAATTGTTGAGGTCTTTCCTGTTCCGGCATATCCTTTTACAATAATAACTTTATCATTTTCCCTGTTAACTACAAAATCAGCTAATATTTCAATGAGTTTTTCCTGGCTTTTTGTCGGGCTATTTTCAAGTGCATTATTTATAAGTGATATTAACCGCTCTTTAAACATACTTAGGAATAATTAGCAATTATTAAATATTAAATTTAATTTTTTTTGTTAAATTCGCAGGGAAATTCATTAAACTAAAACAATTAAAATTTGGATTATGATAATTTATGTAATAATCATAGTGGTCTTCATAATTATTGCGGGGATATTTTTAAATCCGTTTGTCATAAAGTATCCCAAAAGTAAACCAATTATTCAAATAATATTTGGAATTGCTATAATAGTTCTGGCAGTTTTAATTTGGGAAAGTATTCAGAAACCGATACGTTTTAACAGAGAAAAAGACTCAAGAGAAGAGGCTACAATAAACAAATTAAAAGATATCCGGACTATACAGATTATATACAAAGATAAATACGGAAGTTTTACAGGAAGCTTTGATACACTAATTAACTTTATTAAAAACGATTCCATATCAATACCCAAGAAAGATTATCTGCCAGGCTGGGACTCTGACTCTTACAGTGAGAAACAGGGAATAAGATTAGGATTGATAAAAATTGAAAATAAGTATAAAAGAGTTCTTGATTCATTGAAGAATCACCTGTTAACTTCAAATATTGATGCACTGAGGTATATACCCTACACTAATAATTCACAATTTATTATGGGTGCCGGTGAAGTTGAAACTGGTTCAAAAGTAAAGGTAAAAGTCTTCGAAGTATATGCATTGTATGATATTCTTTTAAATGGCATGGATAAGCAACTGGTTATTAATTATATTGATGAAAGAGAAAAAATAGTCAAGTTTACTGGTCTTAAGGTTGGCTCACTCAAAGAAGCCACAAACAATTCTGGAAATTGGGAAAAATAAGGCTTTCTGATGCCTGATATAGATCTACTTGATATATCATTGGATAGTGAAAATACGCAAAATTATTTTTTATCCATTCAAGCTGACTTGAATGGATTTTCTTTTTGTATACTTGATATTGAAAAAAAGACATACCTTGGAATCAGGCATTACGATATTAAGGATATTTACAGCATAGACGATTATACTGATAAATTATTAAATATCTTTAATGAAGATAAACTGCTTAATAAATTATATAAATCAGTTAGTTTTATTTATCTGACACAAAAATCGATACTTATTCCTGCAAGTTTCTTTGATAAATCAAACCTGAAGGCATATTTCGAATTTAACCATAACATAAGTGAGTTAGATGAGATCCATTATAATTTTTTGGGTGAGATTGATGCCTATAATGTTTTTATAATTCCAAATTATATTGCCAGTAAAATTGTTAACCGGTTTAGAAACGTAAAATTTTATCATCAGGCAACTCCATTTATTAAAAGCATTTTCGAAAAAAATGCTAATAAAGAAAAGGAATGTGTGTATATAAATATGAATAGTAAATTTGTTGATATTGCTGTAGCCGGTGAAAACAGATTAAAATTATATAACACTTTTCAGTTTCAAAATGAAACTGACCTGTTGTATTTTGTATTATATATTTATAAGCAATTAAATTTAGATACTCAAAAAAATAAATTGTTTATTTCCGGTGATCAAGGTGATAAACCACAATACTTTAAAGCATTACGAAAATATATTAATACTGTAAATTATTTAGAACCTTTTGACTTTTTATTTTCCCGAGTTTTAGCGAAGATGAACAAACATAAATTCCTGAACTTATTCAATTTAGTTAGTTGCGAATAATAAGCGGACAATATAAAGGTAAAAGAATCAACCTGCCTAAGCATTTTAATGCAAGACCCACAACTGATTTTGCCAAGGAAAGTTTTTTTAATATTATTAATAATTATTTTGAATACGAAGAAATAAATGTTTTAGATCTTTTCGGAGGGACGGGAAGTATAAGCTATGAATTTGCTTCCAGAGGTTGCAGGGAAATAGACCTTGTTGAGTCCAGTTACAGAATGTACATGTTTATTAAAAATGTTATAAGCAGCCTTAATTTAACGGCGATAAATCCGGTCAAATCTGATGTTTTCAGATATATAAAATATTGCAGCAAAACATATGATATAATTTTTGCAGATCCTCCATATAACCTGGAGCAGTTTGAGACTTTGCCTCATTTAATATTTGAAAAAAAATTACTTAAAGATAAAGGCTGGTTTGTTCTTGAGCATTCAAAAAAACAGGATTTCGGATTAGATCCTAACTACTTTGAAAAAAGAATATATGGCGGCGTAAATTTCAGCTTTTTTAAGTTTAACAAAAAATAGTAATCCACAGCTATTTTTTGCAGCTATTAATTTGGTTGTAATGAAATATGCATTAATTTTGTGGCGCATTTTGAGAATGGTCACGTAGTTCAGCTTGGTTAGAATGCCGGCCTGTCACGCCGGAGGTCGCGGGTTCGAGTCCCGTC
>CBFCXR010000234.1:0-3867 GCA_965602045.1 uncultured Bacteroidales bacterium
GAAATGGAGAACGAATTGAAGGTAAATTAGGAAATGTATTATTAAAAGCAGGTGATGTTTTATTATTATATACAGGTGGAGATTTTGTAAGCAGAACAACAACTACGAGTGATTTTTACTTTATCTCAAAAGTAAGAGATTTTGTAAAACTGGAGTGGTACAAGACAGCAATTTTATTTGGGGGCCTGATATTAGCTATTATTCTTTCTTCATTACATATTGTTCCGTTGTTTATGGGATTAATAATTATCCTGCTTGCGTCAATGGTTCTGAAAGTGACACATCCTAAAGAATTGCCTAAGAGCATAGATTATAACCTTGCGTTAATTATTGTTCTTGCATTAGCCTTAGGTACAGCCATGATAAAATCAGGAACAGCCGACCTTATAGCAAATCTCCTGATCAATATATTTATACCCTTTGGAAAGATATGGCTATTGTTCGGTATTTATTTTATAACCAGCATTTTAGCTGCATATATCACAAATACTGCTGCTGTTGGTATAATTTTCCCAATTGCTCTTACAGCAGCCCGCAATCTTGATATTTCTGCCATACCCTTTGTTTTAACCGTTGCCTATGGTGCAGCTGCTAACTTTATGACTCCGATAGGTTACCAGACGAACATAATGGTATATGGACCAGGCGGATATTCTTTTAAGGATTTCTTTAAAATTGGATTTCCACTGACAATTATTTATATGATAGCAACTGTTACTATTCTTTCACTAATATATTTTTAGTTTGTAATTATTATGCCTGACTATGAGATATTGACAAAAATGGCTGTCGATGCAGCAATTGCCGGTGGAGAAGAGGTTATGGAAGTTTACAATATGATAGATATTAATGTTACTTATAAGGAAGATAAATCACCACTTACTGAAGCTGACATAAGATCAAATGAAATAATAAAAAATTACCTGGGAAAATCAGAATTACCAATACTTAGCGAAGAAGAAAGAAATATCTCCTATGATGAAAGAAAAAACTGGGATGTTTTCTGGCTGGTTGATCCACTGGATGGTACAAGGGAATTTGTTAAAAGGAACGGGGAGTTTACCGTTAACATTGCCCTTATTAAAAATAATGCTCCAATAATAGGTGTAATATATGTTCCGGTTTCAGGAAATATTTATTTTTCATCCTCTTTTAGCGGTTCTTATAGAATTTCTCACGTTACATCAGATTTTATAAAATCCAAAGATTTAAAATCATTAATAAATATTGCATCCTCATTACCATTATCTAAAAATAGAAACAAAATAATCGGCATAGGAAGTAGATCACATTTGTCATTAAAAACAAAAATCTTTTTTCATAAATTGAAAAGAAAATATGAAAATCTCGATATCATAAAAATAGGCAGTTCCTTGAAATTGTGTTTAATAGCCGAAGGAAATGCAGATATTTATCCACGCTTTTCTCCTACTATGGAATGGGATATCGCCGCCGGACATGCTCTTATTGAAAATGCAGGATTTAAAATTTATGAATATAAAAGCAATAATCCTATTTTATATAATAAAGAGAATTTGAAAAATCCTTACTTTGTTGCCGGAAATACAAGGATTATTTGATTATTTGCTTTTGTCCCTTGCCTAAATGCCGGTCAGTCCTCCACTCTTTTTAACTAATAAATTACTTACTCAATTTTATATTACCATATTTAGTATCAATTTTAACTGCTGATGTGGTATTTCTATTATTACCTATAAGCCCTATAACTTTCACTTCATCATTTTCCTGAGTTCTGTTTACAGTTGAAATTGTGGGATAAATAATTTTTGAATACTTGCCATATCCATCAATTATGTATGATGCATCTGAATCTATGCCAATTTTATAGCTTCCATAGTTGTTATTGATTTTTATTATTTCGAAATCAATTGGCATATAATTAACTATAAAATCCGAGTATTTCGTTTCAACGCTTAATTTCTTTCCAATTGTTTCGAATTTAAAGTTTGTATAAATTGCAGTAGTTACAAAATTTTGAACTTCCCCGATTCTGTAAGTGTCATATTTTGACTCAGAAACAACTGAACTAACTTTATCCAGGTTAATTTTCGAATACTTGCTGACAATTACCAGTGCTTTGCTATCATTTATTTGAATTTTGGAGTATTTGATATCAAATTTAGTCCAGGTACATTCCTCAATTGTGCCATCGGAATATCCCAACACTATCTGTGTCAGAGGTTTTTCAGGACTATGTAATATTCTGTTAGCTTTAAGTTTTCCATATTTAACTTCAATTTTTGAGGTTGAAGTAATTTCATTAATAAATACACTACCGTATTTATTTAGCAAATCAAGAGTGACATTTTTCGGCATAAATACTGAATAGTTAATTTCAAATTTTTCATTGTTATCGCAAAAACGAAATCCTTTACAGTAATTTTTATCAAATATTGTTTCGGCCTTTTTTGTATTACCAGTTTCAGAGAAATTAATATTAATTTTATCAAGAAACTTATTTGCCGTGTTCTCATTTGATATTTTTACTATAACCTCCACATCAATAGAAATTGAATTTTTATCCCAGTCTTTTATATCAATATTACCATATTTGTTAATTAATACTAGCCTGGTATCTTTGCCGGCATCAAAAACCTTATTATAGGTTCTTACAAATTCATTATCCTGGGCTTTTAATGGAAAAATCACCAATAATTGAATAAAACTTAATTCCACTAATCTTCTTAAAATTATTTTCTTCATGATATTATAAATTTATTGTTTAAATATTAATTTTCCTGGTTTGAGTTATTATTTGATCCATGAACTCTATTTTAAATTGATAATAGGTTATTATGGCATTAATCACTCTTTCATCACAAGGATTTTGATTTAAATCTTTTTGCAAATCCTTATAGGCAAAATCCATTTCTTTTAATTCTGATAATATGTTTTTCCTGGTTTTACCATTGTTTTTGAAATTCAGCTCCTTTATTATTTCATAATTCTCATTGATTTGTCCTCTGTAATACATCTCAACCTCATGATATTCGGCTGAAATATGGCCAATTGATGTAATAGTACGGCCGGAGTTTATTAAACCTGTGAAATATAAAATTCCCGAAATAATTACTACTATAATAAGTATACCCGCTATTCTGTATAGAAAATGATATATTTCAGGTTTTACTCTAATGTTGTGTTGTTGAAGTTTTCTTTTAAATTTTTCAAAATGTTCATTTGATGGTTCATCTGAATTAAAAGCTTCAATATTATTCTTTATTATTTTTTCAAGGTTCTTCATTTCACTGGTTTAATATATCTTGTAATTTTCTTTTAGCCCTTGCCAGTTGAGATCTTGATGTTGCTTCATTAATATCCAGAATATACCCTATTTCCTTATGATCATATCCTTCAAGCATATATAATGAAAATATAATCCTGTATCTATCTGGTAGCTTCTTAATGGCTTTCTTTATTTTATTTATCTGGTCGTTTATATCTTCAGTATCTGATAATGGTTGCTCTTCTATTGTCTCTGTATGTTTATCATTAATTTGTTCATAATCTATTTTTCTCATTTTAACTGAATCAATGGATTTGTTAATCACTATTTTTTTAAGCCATGTTCCGAAGCTCGCCTCTCCTTTATAAGTATTAATTTTTGTAAATGCTGAAAGAAATGATTCCTGCATTATATCTTCAGCTTCAGCCGTATTATTTACTATTCTTAAACTTGTATTATACATTGGTTTATAATAATACTTATAAATCTCATACTGTGCTTCCTGATTGCTAGCTTTACATTTTTCAATCAATTCCTGATGAATATTATGATATTTTACAGTCTTAACTTCCATTAATTATATAAAAGACGTGAGGAATATATAAATGATGCATATCCTT
>CBFCXR010000235.1:0-3825 GCA_965602045.1 uncultured Bacteroidales bacterium
AGAAACATGGACTTTTCACATACTATCTGCTGAAAAAAATTCAGGAAACCAGGGGTGAAGTCACATATTCAGAATTATCAGAATACCTGCAAAAAAACGTTCCCATCAAATCCATTATGATGAATAATCTCGAGCAGACACCGGAAGTTAATATAAGCCAGAGCCTGGGAGATAAATGGAAAAACTGGAATCTGAAATAAAAAATGCCCGCCCCATACCGCACAAATTTTTCACATGCCTGTCATTAGGAAGGTATGCTGACATATATTTCCGGAAATCTGAAATCTTTTTGCTTATTTTGTGCCAAACATAGTTATGGTAATATGACAGGTGCAAGAATCAAATCGACTTACCTCTTAATATATATGGGTTTTGCCACATGGAGGGTGTTTTATAATGTTTTTCTCGAGGAGAATAATTTTACAGGTGCCGAAATAGGTTTGATAAATGCCCTTTTTCTATCAAGTATATTTCTTATTGTGCCATTGTGGGGATTTGTCGCTGACAGGAAGGGTATAAGGCCAACATTAAGATGGCTGTGTATTGCAACTGCCATATTTATTCTTTTCCTGGGGAAAATCCAGATATTCGGATTTTTGATATTTTATATACTGGTGCTCAGCATATTTTACCATCCGCTTGGTCCTCTCGGTGATGCACTGGCTGTTGAATTCTCCAAAACCAATACTAAATACAATTATGGCAAGCTGCGGCTGTGGGGTTCGCTGGGATGGGCAATAGCTTCTATTCTGGGAGGATATTTGTTTGTATATATTTCGATAGATTATATCTTTCCTGTATCGGCAATTTTTTTTCTCTCAGTAATATTTTTACTGAAAATCCCGCTGAAAAGAAAAATCATTTACAAACCCAATTTTCAACCCTTCAAATTCAGGATTATATTCAGTAACAGCCACCTTTTGATTTTTATCTGTATCCTGTTACTATACGGCATAGCCTGTTCGCCCATAAACTCATTCATTAATCTGTATTTTACAGAACTGCATGCTAACAATAAAATTATTGGTTATGCTTATGCTATACAGGCTTTCAGTGAATTACCATTTTTTATTATCGGTGAGAGATTGATACGCCGGTTCGGATCTAAAAGAATTATCGTAATCTCACTGGCAGTTATGGTAGTCAGGATGTTTCTTTATGGATTTATCCCGTCAGTGCCACTGGGATTAGCACTGGGAGTACTTCAGGGAATTACTCTCTCATTCTTTCTGGTTGGCGTGGTTGACTATATTCACCGGTTGTTGCCAAAGGGGAAGTATGCTTTGGCCCAGTCAATAATCTGGGGAGTGTATATTGGATTTGGCCAGACTGTGGGAAATGTTGTTATAGGCTTTATGAAAGACCTGGTGGGTATGGTAACCGTAATGTGGGTTTTCGGCATCCTTGCCTTTGTTGTTCTGATTGCCACTTCAATATATTTTTATTTATATCGTGGGCAGAAAGGGGACAGAGCACTGGCTGGTGGCTAATTACTTGTCGCTGGTTGCTTGCTACTCGTTTCTCGAAATTCGTTTCGCTTTCATTTATTGAAACTTTTCAGTAATCCAGTATTCTCTTATGCCCGAACGATAAAATAATTGACTTTGTCCTGACTTATTATTAACTTACTACTTATTTATTTTTGATTATTTGAAAAAATAATACCTGATAAAAATGAACTCCCTGATTAAGAAATTAGCTCTTGCAAGTCTTGCACTAGTGATTCTCAATACCTGTAAAAAAGATGACATCTTTGACAGTTTACCGACAGGTACTTTTCAATCTAATGATCAAGCCATCAGACTTAATTCCAACGGCAAGTTTACGCTTATAAATTATGCTAACATAAACGATAACAGAAACTTTGAAATTAAAGGTGATTTTACTTATACAAGAGATCTGATCAACAAGGATAATGACAGTTATGGTAAAATAACCTTTACTGTAAGTGAACTTTTTCTCGAAGGTTTAAAGGTTAACCAATTGTATCTCGATGATGATGAATCAGCGGCGAGCCTGACTTTATCTGGCGATGTTCTTGAAGGCTGGTGGGCATACTCGAATAATATAACCTGGGGAGGCAAGATGCGGGTATGGTTTAATTGGCCTGGCATTCCCAGAGGTAACAATTTTTATGACGGACATAATGAATTATATTCGGGAGATCCATAATTAAATTAATACTCATAATCATGAAACTAATCAATAAAAAGACTTTTCTGCTTTTTTCATTTATTTTTCTTAATATATTTTTTTTAAAAGCCCAGACAGAGATTATATTTCAGGCTGAAAATGCAGACACTATTTTTCACGGCAGGCTTGATAACAGTCATAACGGATATACAGGGATCGGCTTTACTGACCTTGATAACGAAGAAGGGAGTTACCTGGTTTGGAACATAGACATGCCGCAGGATGCTGAATTTAAACTTACTGTAAGGTTCGCCAATGGCAGCGGCGACAGGACAATGCATATTATTATGAATGATATATTAATCAAAGAAAACTACAATTTTCCTTCAACTGTTGAATGGACTACCTGGGATACTACCAGTTTTAATATAGATATTGCCTCCGGAATAAATTCGTTTAAAATGGTAGGTTCCAATCCAAACAGCGGGCCTAATATTGATTGCATTATGCTCTATAATCCGGATTTGGATCTTGTTTTTAAACCGGTTGCAAAAAATGATAGCATACGCATTTCCATCAACCAGGTAATTTTAATAGATGTTTTGAATAACGATTACGACTATGATGATGAATTAACAATTACCGGTTTTTCTCAACCACAAAACGGAACCGTTGAAAAACTGTCCCAACAAGAAATGTTAAAGTACAAGCCTGACCCCGGCTTTATCGGACAGGATGAATTTACTTATACCATAACTGACGGAGTTGATGTAGATTCAGCAAAGGTTGTTGTTAATATTCATGACTGGTTAGTTGAATTAGATAGAGTTTATCAGGTCGGGCCGGGATAAGATTTTGATTATAACTTATCCTGGTCCGACCCCAAAACAATGATAGAAATAGGAAAATACAATGAATTGCGAATTTTGAGGCAAACAAAAATAGGTTTGTACTTAGGAGATGAATCCGGTGAAGACGTACTGCTTCCTAATAAATACTGCCCAGATAATTTTGAGCTGGAGGATAAAATAAAGGTTTTTGTTTACCTCGATTACGCTGGAAGAAAAGTAGCTACTAACATAATCCCTAAAATACTTTTAAATGAATTTGCCTTATTGCAGGTAAAAGCAGTGACAAATGTCGGAGCATTTTTAGATTGGGGAATGGAAAAGGATCTTTTGGTTCCATTTAAAGAACAAAAACAAAAAATGGAAGAAGGAAGGTGGTATATAGTTTATTTGGATATGGATAAAAAAACAGACAGGCTCTATGCCAGCAACAGGATTGAAAAACATTTACAAAATGAAGTTTTAACTTTAAAAGAAGGAGAAAAGGTTGACTTGCTGGTGTATCAAAAAACAGATATTGGCTTTTCGGTAATAGTAAATAACGCCCATAAAGGATTAATCTTTGAGAACGAAATATTCAAAGAACTCAAGGTTGGAGACAAACTAAATGGTTTTGTGAAAAAAATTCGTGAAGACAATAAGATTGATATTTCAATTCAACCGATTGGATACGATAATTATAATGATGCTAACAGTGAATTAATTTACCGTGCATTAGTAGAAAACAAGGGATTTTTACCAGTTACAGATAAAAGCTCTCCCGATGAAATTTATTTGCAGTTTGGCATTAGTAAAAAGGCATTTAAAAAATCAATCGGGGATTTATACAAACAACGAAAAATAA